>CAYGTX010000056.1:0-8996 GCA_964352935.1 uncultured Rickettsiales bacterium
ATTTAAGCCTCTTCTGAAGTGTTCATCTTCTTTTAGTGCGCCTCTGTAGCCTTTATCAGCAAGCGCTAAAATATAAGGAAGAGTAGAGTTTTCTAGTGCTCTTGTCGCTGTGCGAGCCACTGCACTTGGAAGGTTAGTTACACAATAGTGAATGACACCTTCTTCTTCGAAGCTTGGATTATCATACGTGGTTGGGCGGCTTGTTTCAATGCAACCACCTTGGTCAATCGCTACATCTACAATCACAGAGCCACGTGGCATACGTTTCACCATCGCTCTATCTACAATTTTTGGTGCTACAGCACCTGGAATTAGTACTGCACCAATCACTAAATCAGATTGTGTGACATGTTCTTCAACCGATTCCATAGTGGAGAAAAGTACATTTACGTTTTTATCAAGCTGAGAATTAAGCTGGCGAATGCGTGCAACGGAACGGTCTAGAATAGTAACATCTGCACCTAATCCTGATGCAGTGATTGCTGCATACATGCCCACTGTTCCACCACCAATGATGGTGACTTTACCACCCGATACACCGGGAACACCACCAAGAAGTACACCAGCTCCACCTTGTTCGCGCTCTAGGCAATGGGCGCCAGCTTGCACGGCAACTCTACCTGCTACTTCACTCATAGGTGCAAGTAGTGGAAGGCTTCCATCTGGCGCGGTGACGGTTTCATACGCAATGGCAATACATTTACTATCTAATAATGCATTGGTAATTTTTGGAATGGCTGCTAAGTGGAAAAAACTAAAGATAATTTGCCCATCTTGAATCATTGAGCATTCTTCAAGCTGTGGTTCTTTTACTTTCACCACCATTTCAGCTTGATTGTATATTTCTTCAATAGTGTCTACCACTACAGCGCCTGCTGCTCTATATTGTGCATCGTCAAAATTAACGGCATCACCAGCATTTGTTTGCACAAGCACGCGGTGCCCATGATAGACAAGTTCTCGCACAGCAAGTGGAGACATACTCACACGATATTCATTACTCTTAAGTTCTTTGGGAATACCTATCAGCATACACGGCTCCTGCTAATGTTATAAAATAACTTCCTGTTACTCCACTAGTATCACAAGCCGACTTTAAAACCAATAGTGAAAAGATAAGAATTTTATATCTTTATTGATGCTTTACTTGTGTCGATGCTGGCTTACCTTTATTGTATGATTTTTGCAATGAATTTTGGATGGATTATCGATGACTACAGCCGCTGCAAACGAGCAACAGCAAACGCTAAAAGAGGCGTTAAGTGACTTAAGTGAACTCGCACTAGTTGACGAAAGAGAATTTATAGAGATTTTGCTTGAATCTATGAGTGATGTAGAAGAAAAACACCCTGCAATTGCTGCAAAAGCGGGCAAAGTAATCGATGCACTACGTAGTCAAGATGATACTGATATGGTGCAGTCTTTCTTTCAGCAATACCCACTTTCCAGCGTTCAAGGTATGGCATTGATGCGTTTGGCAGAAGCACTACTTCGGATACCTGATGAAGAAACAGCGAACGATTTGATTCACGACACACTAACAGGTGTGGATTGGAAAAATTATGGCACACCAAATGATTCGTTATTGGTAAATGCATCTTCAAAAGGCTTGCAGCTTGCTAGTAGCGTATTTGGCATGGGGAAAACAGTTCAAACTATTGCTGATCCGATTATTCGTCGCTTTATTAAAAAGACAATGCAGGAAACGGGACATCATTTTGTGATGGGTGAAACCATTGAAAAAGCCATTTTTCGTTCGTCTAAATATGATAAAGAAGGTTATATTTTCTCTTACGATATGTTAGGAGAAGCGGCGCGCTCGGAAAAACAAGCGAAGGCATTTTTTGATGCTTATTTGCATGCGATTGAAGCGCTCGGAAAACAAGCCGACCCTGAAAAGAACATTCACCAGCGTCAGGGTATTTCAATTAAGCTTTCTGCACTTTATCCACGTTATGAGTTACTTAAGAAACATGATGTTTATGAGCATTTATTGCCAAGAATCAAGGCATTGATTGTTGAAGCGCGCAAACAGAATGTGCCCGTCACCATTGATGCTGAAGAAGCTGCGCGTCTTGATTTATCGTTAGAGTTATTTGCAGATATTCTTGCTGATGACAAACTAAAAGGCTGGAATGGTCTTGGTTTGGCGGTACAGGCTTATCAAAAAAGAGCATTATCTGTGATTGATTATGTGGCTCAAGTTGCACAAGAAACGGGGCATAATATCCCAGTTCGATTGGTGAAAGGTGCTTATTGGGATGCAGAAATTAAAGAAGCGCAAATGGAAGGGCTAGAGGGCTATCCTGTTTTCACTGAAAAAGTTTTCACCGATGCGTGCTATATTGCCTGCGCTAAAAAGATGTTTGAATATAGTGAGGAAATATACCCGCAATTTGCAACTCATAATGCTTATAGTATGGCAGCAGTTGAAGTGCTTGCGGATGGTAAACCTTTTGAATATCAGCTTTTACATGGAATGGGGCAGGGGCTTTATAAACCCGTTGTTGGCAAAGGGATTCCGTGTCGTATTTATGCGCCTGTTGGGCCATATACAGAATTATTGCCATATCTTATCCGTCGCTTGTTGGAAAATGGTGCTAATAATGCGTTCATTAAGGTGATTAGCGATGAAAATGTGCCTGTTGCTGAGTTAGTGCAAAGCCCACTTGTTCAAGCAAAAGAAATGCTGGAACTAGGGCAAAAAGAACAAAAAATAGTATTGCCTGATGAAATTTATGGTTTAGACCGCGTAAATTCGCGTGGGTTAGATTTAGGATCAGCCTATGAGATTGATTCATTACAAGAAAAGCTAGAGCCATATTTAAATAAAAAATGGGAAGCCAAATCTGTCATTGGTAAAGAAAGAGTTTCGGGAACAGTACGCACGGTAACTTCACCTTATAATGATAAAATTGAAGTTGGAAAAGTGCATAACTGCAAAGCCGAAGATATTGCAAAAGCAATGGATGTTGCTGCGCATGGTTTTGCGGTGTGGGATAGCACCACTGCTGAGCATCGTGCAAAAATACTAGAAAATATTGCACATAAGCTTGAAGAAAACACGACAGAATTAATCGCGCTTTGTATGCAAGAAGCAGGCAAAACCCTGCATGATGCGATTGCTGAAATTAGAGAAGCGGTTGATTTTTGTCGTTATTATGCGAATGAAGCAATTCTGAAATTCTCAGTTGCTCAGCGATTAAGTAGCCCTGCAGGTGAAACCAATGAGCTTTCGTTGCATGGCAGAGGCGTGTTTTTATGTATTAGTCCGTGGAACTTCCCGCTTGCAATTTTTACTGGTCAAGTGACCGCTGCACTTGCTGCTGGAAATAGTGTGATTGCAAAACCTGCCGATACCACGTCATTAGTTGCTTGCAGAGCGGTTGAATTGATGATTCAAGCTGGCGTGCCAGAAGGTGTGGTGAATGTTGTGTTGGCAAGAGGTGCTGAAGTGAGTAAGCAGCTTTTACCCGATAATCGACTTTCTGGTGTGGCGTTTACAGGTTCCAATGCGACTGCACGTATTCTTAATCGAGCTTTGGCGGATAGAGAAGGCCCAATTATCCCACTTATTGCTGAAACAGGTGGTCAAAATTGCATGATTGTGGACAGTTCAGCATTACTTGAGCGTGTGGTGGATGATGTGGTTGACTCTGCGTTTTCAAGCGCTGGACAGCGTTGCTCGGCACTACGTGTACTCTATATTCAGCACGATGTTGCCGATGAATTTATTGAGCTTTTACAGGGTGCAATGCAGGAGCTTAAGGTAGGAAATCCGGTGAATTTCTCAACAGATGTAGGCCCAGTGATTGATGCTTCCGCAAAAGGAACGTTAGAAGCGCATATCGCAAAAATGACAAAAGCACATAAATTAATTGCGGTAAAACATCCTGATGATGAAATTTTATTGGAGCATGGCTTGTTTGTTTCTCCACATGCGTTTGAGATAAATTCCATTGCTGATTTATCAGAAGAAGTGTTTGGCCCTGTGCTGCATATTATTCGTTATAAACATAGCAAACTTAAAAACGTGATTGCTGAAATTAACAGCACGGGCTTTGGTCTGACATTTGGTATGCATAGCCGCATTGACAGAAAGATACTTGATGTAAGCCGTAAGGTGAGAGCGGGAAACCACTATATCAATCGTAATATGATTGGTGCAGTGGTGGGTGTTCAACCATTTGGTGGTGAGGGGCTCTCAGGTACTGGCCCTAAAGCAGGTGGGCCACATTATCTCTATCGTTTTGCGAGCGAGCGTGTAGAAACCATTAATACAGCGGCTATCGGTGGTGATATTGAGTTGCTGACGTAAAAGCGTGTCGTTGGATTGATTAGATAAAAAACACCCACAACTGATAAATTGTGGGTGTTTTTTATTATATCTTTTTAGAGTAACAGACTTATACGTCTAGGTTTGTTACGCTTAGGGCGTTTTCTTGGATAAAGTCGCGACGTGGCTCAACAATACTACCCATAAGGGTTGAGAATGTCTCTTCTGCCTCATCTACATCGCCAATTTTTACTTGAAGCAATGTGCGAGCATCATGGTCTAATGTGGTTTCCCAAAGTTGGTCTGGGTTCATTTCACCCAATCCTTTAAAGCGTTGGAATGAATAACCTTTACGACCCAATTCAAAGATTGACTCAAGCAATCCAAGTGGTGTGTATGCCGCAACTGAGCTTTGCTTGCGATCTAGGGTTACTTTGCCTTTAAAGACGCTGCGAATTTTATCTGAAATTTTGCAGATCTCAGCGACCTCAGGACTTGCAAGTGTTTTCTTATCAATGATGAAGCGTTCTTTAACGCCACGAACTTCACGCGAAACAATCACCTGATTATGCTCGTCAATGGAACCTTCCCATTTTGGCATGTATGGATCAGACTCTGCTAAATCTAGCCATTTTGCTGTTTCATCAGCCACCGTTTGTGATGGATTGGCATCACTTAACGCACCAGAAAGAGCCGCAGCTTGAGTGAGTGCTGATGGAATACGGCGTGCAAGTTGCTGCACTAATGCTTTCAAACGCACCAACTGATAAACAAGGGTTGAAAGTTCAGCGCCTGCAATTTGAGTGTTGTCTGTTGATGTAAGGATTGAGCTGTCTAATGCTTGTGCAATGAGATAATCTTGCATGGCGTTTTCATCTTTTAGATACACGCTGCTGTTACCACGGGTTACTTTGTAAAGTGGTGGTTGCGCGATATACAGGTAGCCACGCTCAATCAGTTCAGGCATTTGACGATAGAAGAAGGTAAGCAATAATGTACGAATATGCGCGCCATCCACGTCAGCATCAGTCATGATGATAACTTTATGGTAGCGTGCTTTTTCAATATTAAAGTCATCACGCCCAATACCTGTGCCAAGCGCGGTGATGAGTGTGCCAATTTCTTGTGACGATAGCATTTTATCAAAACGTGCGCGTTCCACATTCAAAATCTTACCACGGAGTGGAAGAATAGCTTGTGTTCTACGGTCACGCCCTTGTTTTGCTGATCCACCCGCCGAGTCACCCTCTACGATGAATATTTCACTCTGCGCTGGGTCTTTGGTTTGACAATCTGCCAATTTACCCGGAAGGTTTGAAATGTCTAACGCGGTTTTACGACGTGTTAAATCACGCGCTTTGCGGGCTGCTTCGCGTGCAAATGCAGCTTCAACAACTTTGCTGATAATGGTTTTTGCTTCTTGTGGATGCTCTTCAAACCAGCGCGCAAGCTGTTCGGCCACTACACCTTCTACCACAGGTCGCACTTCAGAACTCACGAGCTTATCTTTAGTTTGTGATGAAAATTTAGGATCAGGCACTTTGGCAGATAACACGCAAGTTAACCCCTCGCGCATATCATCGCCATTTAACGCTACTTTTTCTTTCTTTAAAAGACCAGTGCTGTTGGCATAGTTGTTCACACTACGTGTGAGTGCTGCTTTAAATGCTGCAAGGTGCGTTCCACCATCACGCTGACGGATGTTGTTGGTAAAGCAGAATAGGTTTTCATGGTATGAATCGTTCCATTCAAGCGCAATATCGACTGTGATGCCGTTTTCTTCGCCAAGAATGCGTATAGGTTCATGCACCGCATTTTTAGCGCGATCTAAGTATTTTACGAACTCGACGGTTCCACCTTCATAGAAAAACTCAGTGACTTTTTCTTCTTCACCGCGAAGGTCTTTTAAAATAACGCGCACGCCAGAGTTTAGAAAGGCCATCTCACGCAGGCGGTGCTCTAATGTTGCGAACACAAATTCAATGTTTGAGAAAGTATCAACTGACGGGAAGAAAGTCACTTGTGTGCCTTTTTCGCCGTTAGCATCGCCAATTTCTTTGACAGATCTAACGGTGTCGCCACGCTCAAAACGGCACGAATAAGCCTTGCCATTACGCCAAATTTCAAGCTCCAGCCAATCTGAAAGTGCGTTTACAACCGATACACCCACACCATGGAGACCACCAGAAACTTTATAGGAATTTTGGTCGAACTTACCACCAGCATGGAGCTGCGTCATAATTACTTCAGCGGCTGAAATGCCTTCTTCTTTGTGAATATCAACAGGAATACCACGACCATTATCGCGTACAGAGCATGAGCCATCGGCATTAATGATGACACTTACAGAGTCGCAATGCCCAGCCAGTGCTTCATCAATCGCGTTATCCACCACTTCGTAAACCATGTGATGCAAACCAGAGCCATCATCTGTATCACCAATATACATACCGGGACGTTTACGAACTGCTTCCAGTCCTTTTAAAACCTTAATCGACTCGGCGCCATATTCGTTGTTTTGATTTTCATCCATTGCAGCTGCTTGCTCACTCATATAAAAAGTTCCTTATTGATTCTGCATCTGTAAATTCTTTGTCTGATTCTACATATCATGCCGCTTGTGCGGGGAGTGATAAAGACGTAATAACGTTGTTGAATGAACCACTAAAATTTAGGTGATGCTAACAGGCTTTACGCACTATAAAATCCTCATGAAATATCATAGCAGAGCACCCCATAGGTGCAAGCTTATCTTACATATTATTAATGATTATTTTAAGGTTTTTTGCTGGTTTAGCTAGAGCGTTGGTTTGTTTCCCAAAATTTTTGCATCACAAGGTAAGTAAATGAAGCAGACCACCCTATGAGAACCAAGCCATTCAGTACTTCAACGCCTGTAATTAAGCGCAGCTCGCCCGTGGGGATGATGTCGCCAAAGCCAAGAGAGGAGTAGGTGGAGGCTGAAAAGTAAATGCAGCTCATAAAGTCGCTAATATAATCACCCGATTGAGTTTCTAGCACACCAATATTTAAATATTGGGTGGCGAGCCAGTAAAATATGCCATAGACCCAAACGGCGAGTGTATGGGCAGTAAAGATAGCACCCATCAGCACTAAAATCTTGTGGCGTGGCTTGATTTCAAGTTTTGGGAGTTGTCTCCAAGTGAAGAACAGTATTTCATAGTGAATTGCAACGGTGATGGCGACGAGTATAGCAGAAGCAGAAACACCGATAATATATTCCATCATCTTAATCCGTTAAAGCTAAAATTTCTCGTTTACCTGCGTGGTTTGCAGGACCAATGATACCTTCGGATTCCATGCGGTCAATGAGGTCTGCTGCGCGGTTATAGCCAATTTTTAGCTGACGCTGAATGTAGCTGGTGGATGCTTTCTTATCGCGGATGACGATGGCCACGGCTTGGTCGTATAAATCGTTAGAGCCGTCGCTCTCACCCACAGTGCCAAAGTTGCTAGCGTCAGTTTCATCTTCTTTGGTGATGTCTTCTAGGTAGCTTGGTTGTCCTTGGCGTTTTAGGTGCGTGACGATGTCTACCACTTCTTTATCTTCTACAAATGCACCATGCACACGTGTTAAACGGCTGCCACCTGCCATATAAAGCATATCACCCATGCCTAGTAATTGCTCTGCACCTTGTTCACCCAAGATGGTGCGGCTATCAATGCGCGAGGTAACAGAGAAGCTGATACGGGTTGGGAAGTTGGCTTTGATGACACCTGTAATAACATCCACTGATGGCCGCTGCGTTGCCATGATGATGTGAAGGCCAGCCGCACGTGCCATTTGTGCGAGGCGCTGGATTGAGCCTTCAATGTCTTTTCCTGCTACGAGCATAAGGTCGGCCATTTCATCGACTACAATCACGATGAAAGGAAGTTTTTCCATTTCTAGCGGAACGGTTTCAATAATTGGTTTGCCTGTTTCAGGGTCAAACCCTGTTTGGGCGCTGCGCTCTAATGTTTCACCTTTTGCGATCGCTTCTTCAATGCGTTTATTGTAGCCCGCTATGTTTCTAACCCCAAGGCTAGACATTAAACGATAACGATTTTCCATTTCTTTCACTGCCCATTTAAGCGCAACCACGGCTTTACCCGGTTCTGTCACTACAGGGGAGAGTAGATGAGGGATGCCTTCATAAACCGAAAGTTCAAGCATCTTAGGGTCAATCATAATCATCTTACATTCATCAGGCGACATGCGATAAAGAAACGAAAGAATCATGGTGTTGATTCCAACAGACTTACCCGAGCCAGTTGTTCCAGCTATGAGCAAGTGAGGCATGCGAGAAAGATCGGTAATTACGGGTGCGCCACCAATATCTTTTCCGAGTGCAATAGGGAGCTTGATGCGTTCGTCTCTAAACTCTTCAGTTTCGAGTAGCTCTTTTAGATACACGGTTTCGCGTGTAGAATTTGGAAGCTCGATACCAATCGCATTTCTGCCCGGAATGACGGCAATACGGGTTGAAACCGCACTCATTGAACGCGCAATATCATCGGCTAATCCAATCACACGAGATGATTTTGTGCCAGCCGCTGGCTCTAGCTCATAAAGTGTTACCACTGGGCCGGGTCTTACTTTCACGATATCGCCACGAACACCAAAATCATCCAGCACTTTTTCAAGCAGGCGAGCATTTTGTTCAAGCGAAACGGTGTTTTCTTTTTTCTTATGGGTAACTTTTACATCGCCTAAAAG
>CAYGTX010000057.1:0-8996 GCA_964352935.1 uncultured Rickettsiales bacterium
TCTAGCATGTTAGCAAAATATTAATTGCTTAACTCGATAAATACGCCTCAGCCTGATCAATCAACTCTGCAATAATCTCAGCCGTTGGCTGCTCTTTAGTGACCATACCCACGCTTTGACCCGCCATGAGAGAACCATTTTCAACATCGCCATCAATCGCGGCTTTCTTAAGCGCACCTGCCCAGAAATGCTCGATCTGAAGCTGTGCTTCTTCTTTGGTAAGCTTACCTGAACGGAACTCAGCTATGGTTTCAATTTGCGTACGCTTAAACGCATCGGTCGCAGCATTTTCAATCGCACGAACCGGAATCACATTAAACTCAGGGTCAATCTGCACCGAAGGGGTCGCATTACGTGCTGCCGCTTTAATGAAGGCTTTTTTGAAGTTTGGATGCGCAATAGATTCAGTCGCACATACAAAACGTGTGCCTAGCTGAATGCCACTTGCACCCATTTCTAAGTAAGACGCCATTGCCTCACCCCTACCAATACCACCTGCCACAAAAATAGGCACTTCTTTGGCCAGAACAGGTAAAATTTCTTGTGCTAATACCGAAGTGGCAACAGGGCCAATATGTCCTCCTGCTTCCATACCTTCAATCACCAGCGCATCTGCACCAGAGCGAATAAGTTTTTTACCAATCACCAATGCAGGCGCAAAACACATGACTTTCGCACCATACGCTTTGATGGATTGAATGGTTTTGCCCGATGGCAACCCACCTGCAAGCACCACATGCGTCACTTCTTCATCACGGCAGACCTGCACCAAATCATCTAGCAACGGATGCATGATGATGAGATTCACGCCAAATGGCTTGTTGGTAAGCTTTTTTGTTTCTTTGATTTCATTACGCAGTAAATCAGGTGTCATCGAGCTACACGCTATCACCCCAAAGCCACCCGCGTTCGAAATAGCAGCCACCAGATTGCGCTCAGACACCCAGCTCATCGCGCCACCTAAAATAGCATAGTCAGAACCGAGAAACTCTTTACCACGCGCCCATAATTTATCTAGATGCTTACTCATGATGCAACACTCGGTGCAGCGTCAAGCTCATAAGCGGTGTGCAGCGCACGCAGCGCAAGCTCGGTATATTCTTCTTGAATCAGCACACTTACTTTAATCTCAGAGGTGGTAATCACAATAATGTTGATTTGCTTTGCAGCCAATGTTTCAAACATTTTTTGTGCAAGACCTGCATGGCTTCGCATGCCAACACCCACCACAGATACTTTAGCCACCGCTTTATCTACAATCACTTCACCAAAGCCAATATCTGCTTTTGCACTTTCAATCGCGGTGACGGCTCTATCGGCATCAGCACGTGGCACAGTAAAGGTTAAATCAGTTTGCTTCGATGCAGCGCTCATATTTTGCACAATCATATCCACATTGATTTCTTGTGCCGTAATGGGCTGAAAAATCTTAGCAGCTATGCCTGGTGTGTCGGGCACATTTTTTACGGTAATTTGCGCCTCGTTACGACTATAGGTAACGCCTGTAACCAATCTTCTTTCCACGGCTTCTTCCTCGCTAACTAATAAACTTCCATCTTTATCGTCAAAACTTGAGCGAACCTGAACACGCACATTGTGTTTCATCGCCATTTCAACGGAACGAATTTGTAATACTTTAGCCCCAAGCGATGCCATTTCCAACATCTCTTCATACGCAACTTTGCGAAGCTTGCGCGCTTTTGGTACTAATCTTGGATCGGTGGTATAAATACCATCTACATCGGTGTAAATGTCGCAACGTTCGGCTTCAAGTGCCGCAGCAAGTGCTACCGCTGATGTATCCGAACCACCACGCCCAAGCGTAGCAATACGATTTTCAGGCGTCACACCTTGAAAGCCAGCAATCACTGCCACTTCACCACTTGCCATTGATTCTTTTAACAGCGTTGCATTGATGTTTTCAATACGCGCATTGCCATGAATCTCACTGGTTTCAAGCCCCACTTGCCATCCAAGCCAAGAGCGCGCTTTGATACCAATCGACTGCAACTGCAATGCTAGCAAGCCAGACGTTACCTGCTCACCAGAGGAAACTATCGAATCATATTCTTTCAACGATTCAGGCGATTGCAAAGGCGAAACAGCCTCAGCCCAGCCGACAAGTTCGTTGGTTTTACCAGACATAGCAGACACTACCACCGCCACTTGATTGCCCGCATCCAGCTCACGCTTGACGATGGTCGCCACGTGTTTAATGCGATCAATATCAGCTACCGAAGTGCCACCAAATTTTTGTACAATAATTGCCATAGGCCAAAAATAAGAGTATATAACTTTAATATGAGCGCACATACATAATAGCATGTGCTAAAAAAGTCTATAAAAGATTGAGAAACGATGCCAAAACACGCACAAACCACGATTGATAGCGCTGAAATTGCGAAATTTGAAGCTATGGCCGACGAATGGTGGGATTTAGAAGGTAAATTTGCCCCACTTCATAAGTTCAATCCCGTGCGTATTGACTATATCAGCAACCACATACGCCAAAAATTTAGCAAGATAGAGGGCGTTTCCGTCCTTGATATTGGGTGTGGTGGTGGATTATTAGCAGAGCCAATGACGAGCCTTGGCGCAAATGTCACCGCCATTGATGCCTCTGAAAAGAACATCAAAATTGCCTCACTTCATGCTGAAAAATCTGGCTTAAAAATTGATTATCAAGCCACTACAGCAGAAGCACTCGCAGCCAAAGGCAAACAATTTGATGTAGTGCTTTCAATGGAAGTGATTGAGCATGTGGCGGATGTTGAAGCATTCTTAAATGCTAATGCCAGCCTTGTAAAACCCGGCGGCACATTGATTGTTGCTACCCTAAACCGTACTGCTAAATCATTCGCACTTGCTATTGTGGGCGCAGAATATGTGCTGAGATGGTTGCCACGCGGCACACATGATTGGAAAAAATTCCTCAAACCGTCCGAAATTGAGTCCATCTTACGCCATCAACTTCACTTGGTAGAAAGTAAAGGCGCTAGCTTTAACTTGCTAAGCAATAGCTGGAGCTTAAGCAACGACCTTTCCACCAATTACATGATGCAGTTTGAAAAGAAATAATTTTTCCCAACGTATTTCTCACTTTCCGTCACACCCATCATATTGAACGCTATGTTCGTTAAATTAAACTATTGTTCATTTTATCTTTAATAAGCAATGTTATATAATTTCAGTATATAGTCGTTTCACTTAAGAAGTGGACATCATTTCGTTGATAAAGAATGATGTGACTGCTATGAATAATGAATAAAAACTCGCATTGATAAACGCATTAAACGCCCACTGTAACAAGACCCCCGCATGAAAATGCGCCTGCTCAAAAGGAGCTTAAAGTTAACTGAATGATACATTTAACACACCGCACGCGATTAGTTTTACTTGGAATAACACTGTTTTTTGTAGTAGTGGGATATAGCTACTATGGAAACAAACAATCGCTTCAAACTCCCAAAACTACAAGCTCTACTGCTGTTCCAGACGGCGCGCCTGAACCAAAACTTCCAACATCTGCTGGCAAGCAACCATCCAAGAAACCTGTAGAAGTATATCCTGTTGTGCGTGAAGAACTATTCGATAAAGTCGAAGTATTAGGCACTGCTCAAGCCAATGAGTCAGTAGATTTAAGCAGCACCGTAACCGAGACCATTAAATCTATCTCATTCACTGATGGTGAATATGTACTCAAAGATAATGTGCTTGCCATTTTAGAGCAAGACGAAGAACAGGCGCAACTAAAAGCCGCCCAAGCGCAGCTTGAAGAGCATCAACGAGAGCTTGACCGCTTGCAGCGCCTATTCAAGAAAAAAGCAGCGTCTAAACGCACCGTAGAAGAACGCCAAACGCAAGTAGTGATTGCAGAGCAAATGATAGAAGAAATTAAGGCGCGCATTGCAGACCGCACCATCACCGCACCGTTTGATGGCGTGCTTGGTATTCGCCAAGTCAGTGTGGGCGCATTGGTCAGCACAGGCGATGTACTGACGACCATTGATGACATTCACCGCATCAAGCTAGACTTCTATGTGCCATCTATCTTCTTGCCTCAACTCAAACGTGGCAACGAGGTGAAAGCAAAAGTAGAAGCGCTCAATCAACGTGTGTTTGAAGGTAATATTGATACTATCAACACCCGTATAGACCCTGTAACGCGCTCGGTATTGGTGCGCGCGGTGTTGCCAAATCCTGATTTGGTGCTCAAACCCGGATTACTGATGAAAATTGACCTTGTCCGTAATCAGCGCGAAGCATTAACCATTCCGGAAGAATCGGTTATTCAGCGTAAAAACAGATTTTATGCGCTGGTGATAAATGATGAAAACATTGTGACCGAACAAGAAATTGAGGTTGGCACGCACTACCCAGGAAAAATGGAAGTGATTGCAGGCATTAACGAAGGCGATAAAGTGGTGGTACGCGGCATTCACACCGTTAGAAATGGCGAAGAGGTTGAAATCACCAAAGAGTGGGGTAAGATAAGAGAACCACTTACAGGCGGGCTATAAAGCACTATGTTTTTATCCGATGTATCCGTTAAACGCCCCGTACTTGCAGCAGTTATCAACCTGCTAATCATTGCCTTTGGGATTTTATCATTCACTAAACTGCCTTTGCGTGAATATCCTGATATTGATCCACCAATTGTTTCTATCCGCACAAACTACGTGGGAGCATCTGCAAGCGTAGTAGAAACCCGCATTACCGAACTTATCGAAGAGCGTATCGCAGGCGTTGAAGGCATTAAAAGCATTTCATCTTCAAGTGAAGATGGGCGCTCTCGTATCTCGATTGAATTTGACATTAGCCGCAATATTGATGATGCCGCGAACGACTTGCGTGACCGCGTTTCTGGCATTCTAAACAACTTGCCTGAAGAGGCAGATCCGCCTGAAGTACAAAAATCTGATGCGGATGATGATGTTATCTTATGGCTAAACCTTAATGGTGAAGGCATGAGCCTGATGGAACTGACCGATTACGCCGATCGTTATTTGGTTGATCGCTTCTCGGCTCTTAATGGCGTCGCACGTGTACGTATAGGTGGCGGGCAAGAAATGTCACTTCGTATCTGGATTGATAAAAATGCACTGGCAGCGCGGCAACTGACCGTAAGCGATATTGAAGATGCGCTTCGCTCTGAAAATGTAGAGCTTCCTGCAGGGTCTATTGAATCTATCACAAAAGATTTTACCATACGCTTAGAACGTAGCTATCAAACGCTGGATGATTTTAGGCAGTTGATTATCGCCCGCAATGACGTGGGCTATCTTGTAAGATTATCGGATGTAGCACGAGTAGAAATTGGCGCGGTTGAATCGCGCACCTTGCTGCGTGGCAATGGCATTTCAATGGTAGGGCTTGGCATCATCAAGCAATCTAAAGCCAATACGATTGAAGTGGCACGTCTTGCTAAAAACGAAATGAAAAGCGTCAATCGCACCTTGCCTGAAACCATGTCGCTTGAAATGAGCTATGACACCAGTGTGTTTATTGAATCAAGTATCGATGAAGTATATAAAACGCTCTTTATAGCGGTGGGTCTGGTGGTGCTGATTATCTATATTTTCTTAGGTAACGCCCGCGCTATGCTTGTGCCAGCGGTGACGGTTCCTGTTTCCTTAATTGGTACATTCATCATTCTATACGCCTTTGGTTTCACCATTAATCTTCTTACTTTGCTGGCGCTGATTCTTGCCATCGGACTCGTGGTGGATGATGCGATTGTGGTGATTGAAAACATCCATCGCCGTGTAGAAATGGGTGAACCGCGCGTGGTTGCTGCGTTTCGCGGCACTCGCCAAGTAGGGTTTGCAGTGCTTGCTACCACCGCCGTATTAATTTCCGTATTCGTACCCATCACTTTTATTGAAGGGGATATTGGACGACTCTTCACTGAATTTGCCATGACGATGGCGGCGGCGGTTATTTTCTCAAGCTTCGTGGCATTGACCTTTTCGCCTATGCTTGCCTCAAAACTACTCGATAGAAAAGGCGAACATAACCGCTTCACTGGATGGATTGATAAACGATTTGAATCGCTACAGAAAGGCTATTTATTCCTGCTTAAACGTGCGCTAAGTGCGCCTTATGTTGCGCTATTCATCATCATTGGGATGATTGTAGCTGCTGGCTTCTTAATGCAGAAAGTGCCACAAGAATTTGCACCCAAAGAAGATAGAGGCGCGTTTTTTATGTTCATTCGCGGGCCCGAAGGTGCGTCATACGACTATACATTAGAACATCTTGCACTGGTGGAAGAACGGCTGATGCAATTTGCTGATAGTGGCGAGTTTCAGCGCCTGCTCATACGCGCTCCGGGCAGCTTTGGCAGCACCGCATCGTTTAATGATGGTATTGGTATTGCCGTGCTTTCGCATTGGGATACAGGCAGAAAACCTATCTGGTATTATGTCAATAAAGTCAGAGAACTGACCGCCGATATACCCGGTGTTTCGGTATTTCCTGTTGTGCGCCAAGCATTTGGTGGTGGCAACAGCAAACCACTACAACTCGTTCTGGGTGGCCCTACTTATGAAGATCTGGTCGCATGGCGTGATATCATTCTTGAAAAAGCTGCAGAAAATAAGAATCTGCTTGGGTTAGAAGGTGACTTCCGCGAAACCAAACCACAAATTGGGGTAACGGTAAATCAAGATCGCGCAGGTGCATTGGGTGTTTCTACCACCGACATCAACCGCACGATGGAAACCTTACTTGGTAGCCGCCGCGTTACCACCTTCTTGAATCGTGGGGAAGAATATGATGTCATTTTAGAAAGTGAGAAAGACCTCAAGCAAAGTCCGCTAGATATTAGCAATCTTTATGTTCGCTCTAATACGACAGGGCAACTGATTCCGCTTTCTAACTTGGTAGAGCTTAAAGAATTTGCCGATGCCAAAACCCTCACGCGCTATAACCGTCTTCGCACCATCACGCTTGAAGCTAATCTGGCTGAGGGATATTCGCTCGGTGAAGCCATTGAATATATGGAAAATCTCATTCGTACTGAACTGCCAAGCGGTGCAAATATCGATTATAAAGGTGAATCGCAAGATTATATTGAAGCGGGATATTCCCTCTATTTAATCTTTGGTATGTCGCTGATTATTGTGTTCTTGGTACTTGCAGGGCAGTTTGAAAGCTTCATACACCCCTTGGTGATTATGCTCACCGTTCCACTGGCCATCACAGGTGCGCTTCTCTCGCTCTGGCTAGGTGGTATGACGTTGAATATTTACTCTCAGATTGGGCTGGTGATTCTTGTCGGGCTTGCCGCAAAGAATGGTATTTTGATTGTAGAATTTATCAATCAACTGCGCGATGAAGGGGTGGAGTTCAACCAAGCCATCATTGAAGCTACTACCAAACGTTTGCGCCCTATTTTAATGACTACACTCACCACAGTGATGGGGGCTGTGCCTCTTATTATTTCTACGGGTGCTGGTTCTGAAACACGACTGGTAATTGGTACGGTCATTTTTACTGGTGTGATGGTTTCAACCCTCCTCACACTCTTTACAGTACCGATGATGTACTCGCTACTGGCGCGCAATACGGGCTCGCCTAACGCCGTATCGCAACGATTAGAAGGCCTTCTAAAGGAGTATAAAAATGAAATATAAACATCTCATTTTCATTCCTACTGTTTTACTAACGATAAGTGCTTGCAAAGCACTGGGGCCTGATTATCAAACGCCTGAATTTAATTTCTCTAGTCTTTTTCAAAAAGAAGAAGCGCATCAACAGCTATTCCCTACCACTGAAATTCAACAGCGTTGGTGGGAGCAATTTAATGATGAAGCATTAAACGAGTTAGTCAGCGAAGCTATCACCCATAATTATGATATTCAAGCCGCGGCCGCTAACCTTGAAGCGGCAATGGCTTCACGCAATGCGGCACAGCGTGACCTTTTCCCGCGTTTTAATCTTGAAGGTGATGCCAGCAAAAGTCGTGTTAGTAGACAACAACCATTTAACATGGGCAATGTTGGTAGCGAGTTTAATAGCTTCTCAGCGCAATCTGCTGTTTCATGGGAATTGGATATTTTTGGGAAATTGCGTCGTACTGTGGAAGCTCAAGATGCGCGCATTCAAGCCGAAGCTGCGACTAAACATGGCGTAATGCTTAGCGTTATTGCTGAAATGGCGCAAAGCTATTTTGAGGTAAGAGGTCTTCAAAAACGTATTGAAGTCACTCAGCATAATACCAACTTACTTCACGAAGTCGAAAAACTCGCCAATACACAACTTAAGAATGGTGTGGGCACTCAGCTTGAAGTATCGCTTGCACGAGGTGAGCGTCAACGTTTTGAAGCCCAGCTTCCCAACTTAAAAGCAGAGCTAAAAGCAGGCATCTATCGCATCTCGGTACTGGCTGGAAAAGCACCTGAATATTACCTTGATTACTTAAGCGCCGTTAAACCTCTGCCAAACACACCCGATATTATACCTGTTGGCTTGCGAGCCGACATATTACGCAATCGCCCCGACATTGCCATTGCAGAACGTGAGCTAGCCGCTGAGAATGCTGAAATTGGTGCTGCCATTGCCAATCGCTATCCTGATATTTCACTCACAGGCGCGGTTGGCACCAGCGCGCAAGTTTTTAGTGATTTATTTACAGGCGGCACGAATATTTTCTCTATTGGAAGCGCCATCACGTGGGAAATCTTTGATGGCGGCTATGAAGTTGATCAACAGAAAGCATCGACCAAAGCAGCACTCGCAAATTACCGCCAAACGGTTTTAAACGCATTAGAGGAAGTAGAATCGTCCCTCATACGCTATGGCAGCGAATGGCAACCATTAAAGGCACTCAAGGCTGTCGAAAAAACTCGACAAGAAGGATTTAAAGTTGCCAAGCTTCGCTATCGCGAGGGAGAAGAAGATTTCCTCTCTATTCTTGATGCGGAACGCTCGCTAGTAACGGCTGAAGATGAAGTGATACAAAGTGAAATTGATATGCTTACACGTCTAACAAC
>CAYGTX010000058.1:0-1094 GCA_964352935.1 uncultured Rickettsiales bacterium
AAGAAAACCTTAACGTGACCGATGTAGAAGTGCGTAATGCCGTAATGGAACAAGCGCGTCAATATCCAGGTCAAGAACAGCGCGTGATTGAGTTCTATCAAAGTAACCCACAATCGCTTGAGCAGTTAAAAGGCCCAATTCTTGAAGATAAAGTGGTTGAATATCTTATCAATAACGTCACATTGAAAGAAGAAAAAACCACCACCAAAGCATTGATGGAATATTACGAAAAAGAGCAAGCTGGCGAATAAGCTTATCTTTTCAGTAAATTTTTAAAGAAGCCCTGCCAGAAATGGCGGGGCTTTTTTATGTGATGAAATATGTGAAATATAGCTGAGTATTAATGAGGGCTAGCACTAAGAGAAATTAGTGTTGAGTGCTATATATGTGAGAAGATGTAACTTGGTGAGATTAAAAAGGCGTGCGCGCCAACAGTGCAGCACCCAAAGTGCCATCATCCAAATAATCTAACTCGCCACCCATAGGAATACCTTGCGCGATGCGCGAGATGGGCACGTCTTTAAGCTTCTTAATTTGTTCAGTCAAGTAATGCGCCGTCGTTTGTCCATCAATGGTAGCATTGGTGGCAAGAATAATTTCAGACACTTCATTTTCTTGAATGCGTGAAAGCAGCGCGCGCACATTTAACTGGTCTGGCCCTCTGCCTTCAAGTGCGGATAATGTTCCGCCTAGCACATGATATACGCCTCTAAAGCTGTTGCTGCGTTCCATCGCCCATAAATCGGCCACTTCTTCTACTACGCATAAAATGGAACGATCACGTTTTTCGCTAGTGCATACATGACAAGGGGAGGCGCTATCTAAATTGCCACATGTGCCGCATGGTTTAATGGCATCAGCAGTTTTTACCAACATATCAGCAAGAGGCAGCATCAAGCCTTCTTTACGATTTAGTAGATGCAGCACAATACGTTTTGCAGAGCGTGCACCTAAACCCGGAAGTTTGCTAAAAAGCTTAGCGAGTTGATCTATTTCGTTGGTGTTTTGCATGTTGTCAATAATGTTTAGTTTTATAGCGAGGTTAGTAAACCGAGCAAGCCTTGAGCGTGTTTCATATAAAATTTAGGAAAATT
>CAYGTX010000058.1:1194-8755 GCA_964352935.1 uncultured Rickettsiales bacterium
TTAGTAAACCGAGCAAGCCTTGAGCGTGTTTCATATAAAATTTAGGAAAATTTTACGAAAACATAATAAAAACAAGACTAGTAAACCAAGCTAGCCCTGAGCATGTTTCATATAAAATTTAGGAAAATTTTACGAACGCAAAGCTAAAACTAGAATGGCATTTTAAACCCAGGAGGAAGTCCCATGCCGCCCATTGCACCTTGCATAGCATCGCCAGAAGCTTGATCTGCTTCTTTTTTAGCATTGTTTAATGCGGCCACAATTAAATCTTCTAGCACTTCAGGATCTTCAGGGTCAATCAGACTAGGGTCAATTTTTAATTTACGAATTTCGCCTTTTCCACTCACAACGGCTTTAATTAGTCCGCCGCCAGATGCGCCTTCATATTCACTTTCTTCAAGCTGCTTTTGGATGTCTTCCATCTTTTTTTGCATTTGCTTGGCTTGCTTCATCATCTGCTGAATATTCATGATGTTGATCCTTTCTATTCCGTTTTATTGATAGGTCTTATAGCAGTAATTTCAGCGCCCTGCCACTGCTGAATGATAGGGCGAATGACCTTATGCTGTTTTAATGCGCTGCGCTCAGCCTCAAAAGCAGAGAGTTCTTGCTCTTTTATAGTTTGCAACGAGCTGCCATCTTTAATGCGCGAAACGATGACAATCCAACGTTCCCCTGTCCATTGTGAAAGACAATCACCCACGCGGCCTGCTAAATCTTTGGTGGCATGTGCTTCTGTGGCAAGCTCAATCTTACCTTTTTCAAAATGTATTAAACGTACGGCACTGCGCAATTGTTCAAATAAAAGTATCTCTTTCATGCGTTTGAAAAGCTGAATCGCCTCTTCAAAATTCGCTGGTGGCGCAATAAATTGCGGTGCATTTTCTTCTATATGCAAAGGTTGTGTTGCTTGTGCAAGGCTTGCCACGGGCTCACCCGAGTGAGAAGGTTGCGTGCTGTAATGTTGCTGAGAGGATGGCTGGCTTGAGGCACTGGTTGCATGGCCTCCGCCACCTTGTGGGGCGTGGTTTCCACCAGCAGGAGTAATCTCTCCGCTATCCTTCCATTTTTTGACCAATTCAGCAGGTGATGGAAGTGATGACATATAGGCAAGGCGAATGATAATCATCTCTGCTGCCATCAAAGTATGGCTTGCAATTTTGACTTCTTCTAAGCCTTTAAGAAGCATTTGCCAGCAACGGCTTAAATAGGCGACATCTAAAATTTCAAGCAGGCTTAATACCGATTCGTTTATTTCGTAACCGCCAACAGTAGGCTGCTTTCTATCTTCAGCAATTACTTTCAAACGCGTTAGTAAGTGACAGAAATCCAATAAATCTTGTAAAACTAAGATAGGGTCTGCGCCGTCGTCGTAAAGGTCTTTAAGTTGAGAAAGTGCCTCTGGCGTGTTGCCGTTACTAATGGCAGTAAACAAGCTGATAACGCGCCCGCGATTGGCTGTGCCAAGCATTTTATTGATGATGCTGGCATCCACATGCCCATCGCTATGCGCAATGGCTTGATCAAGCAATGAAAGTGAATCCCTCACAGAGCCTTCGGCTGCGCTTACTAAAAGTGAAACGGCATCAGCATCAATGGTGGTACTTTCTTTTTCTGCAATATTTTTAAGGTGGTTGGTGAGTTGCTCAGTATCAATGCGGCGCAAATCAAAACGCTGACAACGCGAAAGAATTGTTACCGGAATTTTACGCAACTCGGTGGTAGCAAAAATGAATTTAACGTGAGCTGGTGGCTCTTCTAATGTTTTTAGCAATGCATTAAAAGCATTGCGTGAAAGCATGTGTACTTCATCGATGATGTAGATTTTATAACGCGCTGACGAAGGCAAATAGTTGGCATTATCAATAATTTCACGAATATCATCCACACCAGTGCGGCTTGCTGCGTCCATCTCTAATATATCGGGATGGCGATCTTGCATAATGCTAACGCATGGGTCGCACTTACCGCATGGCTCGGTTGTGGGTGAGCCATTGCCATCCTCACCAATGCAGTTGAGGGCGCGTGCAATGATGCGTGCCGTGGTGGTTTTACCAACACCGCGAATTCCCGTGAGCAAAAAAGCATGGGCAATACGATCGGTTTTAATGGCGTTTGAAAGTGTGCGCACCAGCGCTTCTTGACCAATTAAATCAGCAAAACTACGAGGGCGATATTTGCGGGCAAGAACCTGATAGGCGGGTGTTGGTGTGTTCATGTTATTTGTTTTCTACATTAATAGATATATATGTAAAACGAATGAATGCTACCGAGGGCTTAAATAGAAGAAGGACACTAATTATTTAGTGCGGCAGGGATTCATTAATCTAATAGAGATGGCGACGACCTGACTAACACCTACTTACGGCTGCTCCATTTCTGGTCTGACCGGGTTGGGCAGGCAAATCACCCGCGCCATCTCCACTCATATATGTAAGGGGTTCGCCCGCGTGATGCAAGGGTTTTAATGAAAAATTAAATGATTTTAATGTTCTAACTAGGAGAGGAAATAGATGGTTGGCTTTAATTTAAATGCCTTGCCCAGTGCTTTTGCTAGCTTGGCTTACATTTAAGCCTTTTGCATCAGCACCTTGGTGCGAAACAAAGGCTTTTAAGTCACGCATACTCACAGATTCTTGCGCCAAACGGATGGACTCATCAAGTAAAAGTTGTGGGCTCTCAAAATGTTGCGTGATAACATTAAATTCTGATTTCTGTAGTAATTCTACCAAGTCACCTGAAGTGACGGTTTTAGTCCAGTCGCCAGGGTGGTTTTTAGCATTGGCGTAACGTAAAATCATCATGCGCTTTAGCTCTTCTTTGAGCATGGCTGCTTTGAGTTTTTCTTTATGTTCGCGTGCATTAACAAGTGATTCCATTGCCTCGAATATATCTTCGATCGCAAGCTCAGCTTCTGTCTTCTCAAATGCTACAATTTCTTTTTCTGGTTTTTCAGCAAGGGTTTTTTTGCCTTCAGTGAATACTTGACCAAGCTCTGCTAATTTGCCAGATAGGTGTTCAAGACCTTCTATGCCTTTGGTTCGTTCAATCGCGATAAGAATTTTTTCAAATGCTTCACGCGCTCGTTCGCGTTTCATTTGAATGGTAAGGCGCAAAGTCTGAAGCTTATCTTCAAGTGATTGAAGCTCTTTTGCGGCAATTTTCTTTTTCTTGTTAAAAAATATCATAGCAAAGAAACTAACATGAGATTGTTAAATGATTATTACAAATTAAAGTAAATAAGCTGTTATTGCTACAAAAATGTACAAATCCGTAATGTCATAATAGTGTAACATTACTTTGCTATAGTGTTTAACATATAAAATAACATGAGCACAAGGTTATGGCAAAAAACATTAAAGATTACATTAATTCGTCGGTACAAAAGAGAGCGTATAAAGATGCGAAGTTAGAACTGAAAGCGCATTTAAGTGAGCTTGGCAAAGATGCTATTCACAACGAAGTAGAGAAAAATAAAACACTTTCACTGTTCAAAATACTACGAACACTTCCTTTAGTAATGCTTAAGCAAACAATGTATCGCAAAGGTTGGAATGAATCCATATATGATGCAGTTGTGGGTAATGAAGCGGGTGCAAAAGAACTCAATAATGAAAAACGTCCATTTTTAAGGATGGCTGTACGAGCGATAGGAGTAAGTCTAGTTGCTGGTATGGCAGTAGGTGCAATGGCTAGTTTTGCCTTAGTTGGTGGTACTATCCCTATTGCTGCGCTTGCTGGTGGCGGTATTCTTAGTGCTGCGTTTGGTATTGTTACCACTGCAACCATACTTAGGCATAAAACTGAATTAAATGAGATTATGCGAGAGGGTGAGAAAGCTGGTATTAAATCAAAGAACGTTAAGAAGCTTAAATTAAAAAAAGAAGTTGCTTCAAAAGTTGAAGAAATTGAAGAAGTTGAAGGGCTGGATAAGCCAGTAGTTCTGGAAGGAAGGTATAAAAAAGCTTCAAAGACTAAAGAGAAAGAAACTCCTGTTGCACAAGAAATTGAGGAAACTTCTGAAATTGAGGAAACCTATCCTGTTGCACAAGAATCTGTGGAAACCTCAGAAACTTATGAGGAGCTTGAAGTTACTAAACCAGAAAAAGCCCACGCATCTCAAACTATGCGTCACAATCATATTCAAGCTCAAGAGCAGCCTAACGTTGTACCGTTATATGAACAGAGAGAATATTCAAAACTTGAGAAGAAATTAGATGAATTAATGAAAAAATGTGATCGTAAATCAAGCTTTGCTGAAAAAGAAGATGAGCGCAAGAATCAAGCAGATATGCAACAGGAAGCAACATTAAGATAAGGTTGTAAATTATGAGCAATAAAATAGGGTTTCTTTCTCAGCATGAATTGAACCAAATGCAAGTCGATAAGGCGGAGCAATTAAAAGAATCTAAAAGCCGAACAAGGGTGTATTTTGATAATGAAATATCAAATGGTGGTGTAACAGGTATACTTTCATTGTTTTTTACAAAGTCAGCATTTTTGCACGGCTGGGAAAGCCAAGAAAATGAATATCGCGACCGCGAAAATCAACTAAAACCAAAAGGTGATCCATCCAATAAAATTTATAGTATAGCTGTAACGCTTGGAATGGCAATTGGTGGTGCTGTAGGCTTTGTGTTAGGTGGGCCAATAGGTGTGGGTATAGGTATAGCGGTTGGTGCATTACTTGGCGCGGTTGAAGGTTATCTTGAAAATGGTAAAATAAAGCGCGAAATTACTGAAGGGAAGTCTTCCGCAAAAAAAGCCGTCAATGAAATTAAACAAAACACGCAGCATGAAGTGCAGATTTCTAAAACAAACGATCTTGAAAAGCAATTGCAGAAATTGCAAGAAAAGCTGGATACGCGAGAAGAGAAACAAAGCTTTGTTTCTAACTTAAGTGATTCAAGAGCAACTAAACAGCAACAAGATAAAGAGACTGGACGCGCTTAGCGGTTATGGCGATATCATCTTGTAGAATATTCATGAAGGCGTTATGATACGCCTTCATTTTTGTTTGAATCTAATAATTTAGAGAAAATATGCCTCATTCACATGATCTTTCACCGATTGAAGATATTATTGCTGATGCCAAAGCAGGCAAGATGTTTATTCTTGTAGATGATGAAGACCGTGAAAATGAAGGGGATTTAATTATTCCTGCGGAAAAAGCCAATGCTGATGCGATTAACTTCATGGCAAAATATGGGCGTGGTTTAATTTGTCTTAGTATGACTAAAGAACGTGTGGATGCATTGCAATTACCACTTATGGCGCAGCAAAATCGTTCACGACATCACACGGCATTTACTATTTCTATCGAGGCGAGAGAGGGTATTACCACGGGTATCTCTGCTGCAGATAGAGCAAAAACAATCCAAGTCGCTATTCATGAAAAAAACAACTATCAGCATATAGTTTCTCCTGGGCACGTCTTTCCACTTGTAGCAAGGGAAGGTGGCGTGCTAGTGCGAGCAGGGCACACAGAAGCGGCAGTGGATGTATCGCGTTTGGCAGGGCTCAATCCATCAGGTGTGATATGCGAAATCATGAATGATGACGGTACCATGGCGAGGTTGCCAGACCTGATTCCATTCGCTAAAGAACATGGCTTGAAAATAGCAACCATTGCCGATCTTATTTCCTATCGCCGTAAAAACGAGCAGCTTGTAAAGCGTACATTAGAAACTACTATTCATTCCGAGTTTGGTGGTGAGTTTAAAATGTGTGTTTACACCAATACATTAGAGTATGCCGAGCATGTAGCCCTCATTAAGGGTGATATTTCGCCCGATGAACCAGTGCTAGTGCGCATGCATGCATTAAACGTGCTTGGTGATGTGTTGGGCGATTTAGATGGTGGTAAAGCAGGTGAGCTTCAGCGTTCAATGCAGCAAATTTCTAAAGCAGGCAAAGGTGTGATTGTTCTGCTTCGAGAGCCGCGCAAGAATAATCTTTCTGACTTATTGGAGAAGCGTCAATTATCGGCTGAAGAAAAAGCAAAGCCAGTGAATGCAAATCTTCGTGATTATGGTATTGGTGCGCAAATTCTGCTGGATGTAGGCGTAAAGAAAATGACTTTACTATCTAACTCCAACCGCTCAGTGATTGGGCTTGAGGGTTATGGCCTAACCATTGAAGGCTACTTGCCTATTTCAGCATAATATAATCATTCTATTTTATCTCTCGTTTATCTTGTGAGGCTATGAAAACCCACATGCGCATTATCAACCTATGGCGTAACTTCAGCTAGCGCCAGAGCCTCAATAATTTCTTTTTGAATGCTCAATAAAGATTTATTTTTTATGATAAATTTATGTTAGAATCATTCTTTCAGGTAGATATGCATGGAGGAATGTCATGAGTGCAGATATGATTGGGTTTCCCGGAACACCGAGGCTAAAAGATATGCCGTATCGTTATGGTGAAGAAAGGCGGTTTGCGAGTGCTTTGCCGATTATTGAAAGCGAAAACCAACATCATGAACTTGTCACCAAAGACACCAAAAAACTCATTGTCCATCCTTGGTCGCGTGCTAAAAACACGCACAGTAATGAGGCTGGCACGCAGTTTCCATTTCCAGATCATAAAGAAGATAATCACAATAGTGATGATAGGGTGGTGCGCCTTGCTACGCTCTATAAGTTGCGTCATGGCAACAATGCGGGAAAATATATGGGCTGTAACGTCTTTGACTTTAGCCCCTATTATAAAGATATCGACACAGGCATCATGCATGGTGAGCCATACGCATATCAGCGATATGCAGCCTGCGAAGCGCCATTTAATGGTGCGGATTACTATCGCATGGTGGTGGATACTAATATGCGCGTATTAGTAAGTCTTTCCAATGCCAAAGATGAACGTATCGCAAAACATACTGAAGAATATACAAAAATGACACAAAAGGAGCGTTTACGCTGCCAGCGCGGTGGTGTTTCTGCACAACTGCATTTTTTAAGTAGTCGTAGAAAAAAGATAGCATTCGATGGTTATGAAGTGCGCTTTATGTCGCAAACTAAAAAAGAAGCCGAAACAGGCATTGTCATTAAAACGTACCAAGTCGTGCCACCTGTGGGTAAACCTTATGGTTTAAAGCATATTATCTATCCAAACTGGGTACAGTATGGATCATCAGGCAGTAAAGGGCCAATCGGGATTATTGATCACATCAATCAAGCGCAGCAAGAACTATATAAAGCCGATGGGCTAGGGCATAAGATTGAAGAATTTGGTATAGCCATCAATTGTGTTTATGGCTGTGGGCGTACTAATACTGTCATTTTAATGCATCAAATTGAAAAAATGACGATGGAATTAATTCGTAAACGTGCGGCTGGTCATCAAGCAAATCGTAAAGAGGCGCTAGAGGAGCTGGAGTTTGAGCTTCGTGTGGGTTCTACATCGGATGTATGGGTGGATGCAAGGGGTATGCGCCGCACTATTGCATGCCTTACCATCAGTAAAGCCGCTGCCAAACAAGTGGGTGAGTTAGAGATTTTCCCACGTCAGGTGGTGCTAAGAGAGCTGGAGCGATTAAAAGCCTAACGCACTCTTCATA
>CAYGTX010000059.1:0-8736 GCA_964352935.1 uncultured Rickettsiales bacterium
CTTATGAATTACACCCATACCAAATGGTGAAAGATTTACGTACTGGCTATAACACCAGCGAAACGGCCAAAGTGCTGGATGGTGAGATAGACGAAATCATCACCGCCACCCTCACCGCACAAGCTAGCGGCGCTGGCTTAAAAGCCAGCGAAGTGGATGATATTGAGTAATAACACTACATATTTTCACATTAATCTTTCTTTAAGAGTTTCATGCTAGAGTTTATTTGGGGAATAAAACTAAAGGAAAAATCATGCACTTAACAGATGAAGAAATCAATTCCGTCCTTGATGCCACTTTTGCAACAGAGCAAGCACAGCAATTGATGGGTCGCATACGAGAATCACTTACTGGAGAAATTAACGATATTATTAACAATGAAGATGGTATGAACGACTTTTTTAATATAGCAAAAGAGTTTATTGATATACCCCAACGAATACCTGATAATTTATGCACACTATTAGCAGAAGGATTACAAAATAGAAGTAACGCTGCGGGAGATAATGCGCCTGAAAACGAGACCATTGTTCAACTTCGTAGGGTAGAACAGTATTTAACAAGCTACAACAACTTTTTGAGTTTTACCCAAGAGCTCAATGAAACAAATGAGGAAGACAGAACTGAAGATTTAGTAGATGCTTATGGTGGACTACAAACTGCACTTGCTGAGCGGCTTCCTCTTGTAGAATTTGATATTCATCGACTAAGATTAGGCTTCGTTACACGAATTCTAGATACAAAGCTTACACTAGGAGTGAGTGTGCGTGATAGAATAACACAACTTCAAGAGCACTTAACTACTCTTCGTGATACACGCACAGCATCACAAGAAAATCTACTAAGTGCAGCTAACGCCATAATAGGAGGTGAGAAAACCCTCTCTAAAGTTGTTAGGAAAAAAACAGAACAGTTGCAGCGGGCAGAAACGCGACAGGTTAACCCTAACCATGTCCTTAACAACAACACCCCCACCCCCAACCAGAACACACTTAACCCGTAGGAACGAGAATTATATTCACTCTTATAACTTTAAACAATTTATGCCGCTTTTTTCTTATCGTTCTCAATACCCGCAAGAATTAGCTCTTCTGCTTTTGCAGCATCGCCCCAACCAGTGACTTTCACCCATTTGTTTTTCTCTAGGTCTTTGTAATGTTCAAAGAAGTGAGCAATTTGGTTTAAAAGCACCTCAGGAAGGTCGGTATAGTTCTTCACATTATCATAGTAAGGGTGCAAGCGAGATGCAGGCACAGCAAGAATTTTTTCATCCTGACCAGACTCATCTTCCATCAACAACACACCAATGGGGCGCGCAGCTACCACTGAACCAGGCACAAGCTTCTGCTCGCATACCACTAACACATCGGTAGGGTCACCATCATCTGAAAGTGTGTGCGGAATAAAACCATAGTTGCACGGGTAATGCATCGCAGTATGGATGAAACGATCTACAAAAATAGCACCAGAATCTTTATCCATTTCATATTTAATCGGGTCAGCGCCAGCAGGCACTTCCACAATCACATTCACATCCTTCGGGGCGTTCTTACCAACTGGGATTTTATTCATATCCATATCAGGCATCTCCATTTATGCATTTAAAGCGTGGTTTTCGGCATTCTATATAGCCAAGAATAGCGCAAAGTGCAAGCGTTACTACTCGCACCAGCTAATGCTTGCCAGCCCGCTTTTTTTCACTTAAAAACGTGGGGATGAAAAAAACTGAACCAACATTATTAACCATTTCCAATCGCATTGATGCATTTAGCAATGCCATAGGGCATGGCGTTGCGTGGCTTTCGCTTGGCATGGTGCTATTGATGGCGCTCACCGTGGTGGAACGCTATCTTTTCTCTGCCAGTTTTATTTGGCAGCAAGAGTTGGTGCGCTATTTTCATGCCATTTTATTTTTAAGTGCTGTTAGTTATACATTGCTGCAAGATGAACATGTGCGCGTGGATGTGCTCTATCAACGCCTCAACCGCAAGCAACGTGCGTGGCTCAATATGTTTGGTGTGCTGGTGTTTATCTTCCCTATGTGCATTGCCATTATGATTTTCTCGGAAGATTTTGTGCTTAGATCGTGGCATTATTTAGAAGCCTCGCCTGAATATAACGGCATGCCGGGGTTGTTTATTCTTAAAAGTTTCATCTGGGTGTTTTGTGCGCTACTTATTATGCAAGGTATCGCCACACTTTGCAGAGGCTGGCTCACCATTCACGACATCGCCATTAACCCGCGTGATATAGAGGAGCACCAGCAAGTATTATGACGTTGCTCCTTTTCATTTTACTACTAGTCTCTCTAGTGCTGGGTTTGCTTTCTGGCTTTCCTGTTGCCTTTGTGCTCGCTGGCGTTTCGCTCATTTTCGCACTGATTGGTGAGTTAGCTGGCGTGTTTGATATGGCCTATCTTGCAGCACTTCCCAACCGCATCTATGGCATTATGACGAATGATTTACTCATCGCCGTACCGCTTTTTGTATTTATGGGTTGCATGCTAGAACGCGCACGCATTGCTGAAGAATTGCTCGAAAATATGGCAAAACTTTTTGGCAGAGGCCGCGCAGGACTTCCCATTTCAGTGATGATTGTTGGCGCACTGCTTGCTGCTTCCACTGGCATTGTAGGTGCAACCGTAGTGACAATGGGGATGATTTCCCTGCCATCACTTTTAAAGCATCGCTATAGCGCTTCGCTTTCATGCGGAACGATCTGTGCAGCAGGCACGCTTGGGCAGATTATCCCGCCCTCTATTGTGCTGATTTTACTGGGTGATCAAATCTCTAGCGCCTATCAAACGGCGCAAATGCAAGGGGATGGTTTGAGTGCCGAGCCTATCTCTATCGCCGATATTTTTATGGGCGCACTCATCCCTGGTTTTGCGTTGGTTGCACTCTATATTTGCTGGTTGTTACTTTATAACATTTTAAACCCTAAAGAAGGAAAAGTGCTGAAAGAAGACTTGGAGCAAGCACCTATTAGCCTCATAGCACTTCTCAAACTTTTACTACCACCACTACTACTTATTTTAGCGGTGCTTGGCTCCATTCTTTCTGGCATTGCAACAGCGACAGAGTCTGCATCGCTTGGTGCGGTGGGAGCGATGATACTAGCTTATCAACAAAAACAATTCACCTTGCACAATATGCGAGAAGTGGTGCGATCAACTGCGCGTGTTTCATCCATGGTGTTCACCATTCTCATCGGTGCAGCGTTCTTCACCTTGGTGTTTAGGGGGTATGGTGGTGATGAAATGGTACATAATTTACTTTCCTCCCTACCAGGTGGATTATTTGGTGCCATGCTCATCACCATGTTATTGATGTTTGTGCTTGGGTTCTTTCTCGATTTTATTGAGATTATTTACGTGGTCGTGCCGATTGTTGCACCTGTATTGCTGATGATGGGTGCAGACCCAGTGTGGCTTGCGGTGATGATTGCCATCAACTTGCAAACCTCCTTCCTCACACCGCCTTTTGGCTTTTCACTCTTCTATTTAAGAGGCGTTGCGCCCAAATCGGTTAAGACACTTTCCATCTATAAAGGTGTGCTGCCATTTGTCGCCATTCAACTCTTGTTTTTGGTGGTGCTTGCCAGCTTCCCTAGCCTTGCGACATGGCTACCCAAAGTAGCGTATGGCAAAGAAGCCATCATCCCAGCTGAGTTACAGCTTTTAGATGAAGCATCCGAAATCTATCACCTGCCAATAGTGGATAGTGTGGTGGATTTTTAACATCATTCCTAGATGACACGCAAAAAGAAAGAGCACAGTAAACTGTGCTCTTTCGGGAACGTTGAGGGAGGAAAGGAGTCTGTGTGATTTTTGTAAAATGAAATCCCCATTTCATCTTAATTATCACTACTATTTTTAAGGACCTTCTCGGGTTACTTAAAAAGAGTGGTAATAACTAACTCTTTTTCTCCAATCCCATTCTTTCCCTTATTGCAGACTCTTTATCTTTTCCCCTTCGATGTTTTCCTTCTCCTCCATTCTATCGAACTTCCCTTGCCCGATAACTTAACTATAGCAACTCTTTGTTACAGCATTATTACAGAATCAAGTTTTATAGAAATTTAGGAAATAAAATGAGAAAATTATGGAAACAAACTCTATGAGGCTGCTCAAACAAATCAAGAGCGTTATGAAGTCAATGACAACCCAAGCATCGATATGGGCGTAGAAGATAAGATTCTAGGCGACGCACTCTATGAAAAAATCTTTGACCACTTCCAACAGCTGATTGATGCTTAAGCACTCAATTGTTGTTTAATGATCTCAATTGCCTTAGCAGCGCCTGCTACATCTGTGCCACCTGTTTGTGCAAAGTTAGGTTTACCACCACCACCTTTTGCACCCAGTGTTTCTGCCGCGGCTTGCACGAGTGTAACCGCACTAATCTTACTTGTAAGGTCATCCGATACCGCAATGATGAGTGACGCTTTTCCGCCCTCACTGCTACTGACAGCCACCACGCCTGAAGGCAATGATTTCTGCAAATCACCAATGATGCCACGCAAATCTTTCGCTGAAACGCCATCAAAATATTTACCTAAGAACGCCACGCCATTCACATCTTCTGCTTGAATGGTATCACCACCACCCATTGCGGCTGCTTTTTTGGCTTCTGCGAGTTCTTTTTCTAACTTTTTGCGTTCATCTTGCAATAGATTGACTCGTTCCAACACTTTTTCAGGACTGGTTTTGAGTGAGGCTGCAAGTTCAGTCAACGCCACATCGCGCTCAGAAAGATAGTTGAAGGCGGCTTCACCAGTCATCGCTTCAATACGGCGCACACCCGCAGCAATTGCACTTTCTGATACAATTTTGAACACACCAATATCGCCTGCACGGCGCACATGCGTTCCACCACAAAGCTCAACCGAATAATCTTTCTCGCCTGCAAGCCCCATATTGACTACGCGCACTTCATCGCCATATTTCTCACCAAACAATGCCATTGCTCCGGCATTAATGGCTTCGTCTGGTGTCATCAAACGCGTGCCTACTTCACTATTTTGGCGCACAATTGCATTTACTTTGGCTTCAATGGTCACCGCTTCATCTGCAGAAAGCGCTTTTGGGTGGCTAAAATCGAAACGGAAACGATCCGGCGCTACGAGTGAACCTTTTTGCGTCACATGCTCACCCAACACTTCACGCAATACTGCATGTAATATATGGGTTGCCGAATGGTTGGCACGAATGGCATCGCGACGCACTACATCTACATGCGCATCCACAATATCGCCCAGTTTCAATGTGCCATCCGTTACGTTGGCTTCGTGTACTATAAGTTCACCTAGCTCTTTGAGTGTATCTTTCACTTTCAGCTTCGTGTTCTCAGCAATTAACGCGCCATGGTCACCCTGCTGACCGCCCGATTCACCATAAAATGGGGTTTGATTGAGTATCACTGACACATCGCTGCCTTTGGCTGCCTCTTGCACTTGCTTGCCATCCACCACCAGTGCCACCACTTTGGCTTGGGCATCGGTTGCTTCATAGCCTAAAAACTCAGTTGCACCTTCATTTTCTTTGATGTCGAACCAGACTTCTTTGGTTGCGGCTTCGCCCGAACCTTTCCACGCTGCACGCGCACGGGCTTTTTGCTCTGCCATCGCGGCAGTAAAGCCAGCTTCATCCACTTCAATCTCACGCGCACGTAAAATATCTTTGGTTAAGTCTAGCGGAAAGCCATAGGTATCATAGAGCTTAAACGCTACATCACCTGCAAGTGCCTCGCCTTTTGAAATCTTAGCTGTTTCATCATCTAACAATTTCAAGCCACGATCTAATGTTTCACCAAAACGTTCTTCTTCAAGCTTTAAAATTTCAGTAATGAGTGCTTTTGCGCGTGCAAGTTCAGGGTAGGCTTCACCCATTTCACCAATTAATGTTGGCACAAGTTGATACATGAGCGGCTTTTTACACCCAAGCTGTCGCACATGACGCATCGCACGACGCATGATTCGTCGCAACACATAACCACGGCCTTCATTGCTTGGCATCACACCATCTGCTAACAAAAAGCAGCTTGAACGTAAATGATCGGCAATAACGCGGTGCGAAACAATATGGCTTTCATCTCTGTTGCCGCTAAGTTCTTTGGAAGCATTGATGAGTGTTTGGAATAAATCGGTATCGTAATTATCATGTACATTCTGCATCACCGCTGCAATACGCTCTAGCCCCATGCCCGTGTCTATACAAGGGTTTGGCAAATCAATGCGCGTGTCTTTATCGACTTGCTCATATTGCATGAATACAAGATTCCAAATTTCAATAAAGCGGTCACCAAACTTATCGCTGCCGTTTTCATCCAATGCCCATTCACCTTCTGCGGCATCTGCGCCATGATCATAGAAGATTTCAGAACATGGGCCACATGGGCCAGTATCACCCATCGCCCAGAAGTTATCATTGGTAGGTACGCGTAAGATTTTTTCAGCAGGAATCTGTGCTATTTTCTGCCATAAATCGAATGCTTCATCATCGGTATGATAAACAGTGACGGATAGCTTTTCCTTTGGAATTCCAATCACTTCAGTAAGAAATTCCCACGCATATTTGATGGCATCTTCTTTAAAATAATCACCAAATGAGAAATTTCCTAACATTTCAAAGAATGTGTGGTGACGCGCGGTATAGCCTACATTATCTAAATCGTTATGTTTTCCACCCGCTCGCACGCATTTTTGTGCACTTGTGGCACGAACATAGTCACGCTTTTCTACGCCAGTAAATACGTTTTTAAAGGGCACCATGCCCGCATTAATAAACATCAACGTTGGATCGTTATGCGGAATTAACGGAGCAGAAGCCACAATATGGTGCTTTTTGCTGTTAAAGAACCCTAAAAATGCAGAACGAATTTGGCTAACGGTTTTAGTCATGATGAAGCACGTATTTAAATTATTTTTAAGCGAGCTGTTTGTAGCAGAAATACTCAAAATAATCTAGCATCTAGCATAAACTATTTTTTGATTGTGATTAGAACTTCGATATAGCTATATATTTTATATAATTATTTTGTTAAAATGAATAATTATTGCTCAAAAAAGGGATAACTGCTTTGAAACATACATCATTACACTCTAAAAGAGGCTTTACTCTATTAGAACTATCAATTGTCATTGTAATTATTGGGCTTATTGTGGCAGGTATTTCTGCTGGTCAGAGCCTTGTAGACCAAGCACAGGTGAGAGGTCTTATCTCAGATTCATCGGAGCTGAAAGTAAGTATCAACTCTTTCAAACTGCAATATGATGCACTCCCTGGCGATATGAATAATGCCCACGATTATTGGGATAGCGATTGTGATGCTGATGCAGACTTGTGTAATGGCAATGGTGATAACGCCATTACAATAAACACAGATGTGGATGGCAGAGAAGTATTGCGTGCATGGCAGCATTTAACCCTTGCAGGCATTTACCCTGGCACTTTCCCAGGTACTGATTCTACAAACCTAGCCACTATAGGTGAAAACATCCCCGAAGGCTCTATTAGTGCCTCTGGTTATAATCTCTGCAACTGCTCAATGAATAGTTTTTATGGTAGCAACGGTCGTACGATGTTATTTGTTGGTGGTTCTAGGACTAATTCGTCACTTCAATCTGGCCCTATTCCGGGCATGACAGCCGCCAAGCTTGCCAATATTGATGCCAAGGTTGACGATGGCGCACCTGATACGGGATCTGTTAGTGCAGATAGAGGCACTGGTGCAACGGGTAACTGCATTACTGGCGGAAGCCTAACCAGTGGTGATGTATATTTACTTTCAGACACCACCGCAGACTGTGTGGCTGGTTTTTTATTCTAGGCCGTTAATTGTATAGAATAGAAAACTTCACCCATTCATACAGCTATATTTTCACTAAAAAAGCGCCTCATGTTATTTAAAACATAAGGCGCTTTTTCTATTATACGTCATTCTGAAATAACGTTTAGAACGCCACTTCAGACTCTGAATTTGCTAATTCTTTCGCTTTTTCTTTTCTCGCTTCTTCTTTTGCTTCTTTTTCAATGGTTGCGATGCCCGCTTTTTCACGAATCTTCGCTTCAATGGCGTCCGCTATATTGGTGTTATCTTTAAGGAAGTTACGGGCATTTTCTTTACCCTGACCAATACGTTGCGAATTATAAGAGTACCAAGAGCCTGATTTCTCAACGATGTCAAACTTCACCCCTAAATCAATCAACTCTCCCGCTTTAGAGATTCCCTCACCATAGAGAATATCAAATTCAACTTGGCGGAAAGGAGGAGCTACTTTATTTTTTACCACTTTCACACGGGTTTGGTTACCTACCACTTCATCCTTATCTTTCAACGCGCCAATACGACGAATATCAATACGAACGGAAGAGTAGAACTTAAGCGCATTACCACCTGTTGTGGTTTCTGGGCTACCAAACATCACACCAATTTTCATACGGATTTGGTTAATAAAGATCACCATACAGTTTGAACGTGACACCGAACCAGTCAATTTACGAAGTGCCTGACTCATCAAACGCGCTTGTAAGCCCATGTGAGAATCACCCATTTCACCTTCAATTTCTGCTTTTGGTGTGAGTGCCGCTACTGAGTCAACCACTAGCACATCAATCGCACCACTTCTTACGAGTGTATCTGCAATCTCAAGCGCTTGCTCACCTGTATCTGGCTGCGAAATCACTAACTCATCAATGTCCACACCTAGTTTTTTTGCATAATCTGGGTCTAGCGC
>CAYGTX010000060.1:0-6188 GCA_964352935.1 uncultured Rickettsiales bacterium
CTATTGTAGGAGTGCTATCAATACATTTAGGGCTTGCTGCATGGGCAATGATGCCTGAGCCACCTATTGCTATTCCGCAACAGCAAATTATTCAGGTTAGTATGGTTGCGCCAACAACTATTGCACAAAAGACTAAGCCAGTTCAGACAACTAAAGTAATTCAAGAAATACCAAAAGTGCCTCCTAAGCCAAAAGGGATGGTGAAAGTAGAAAAAAAACCAGAACTCATAGAGAAAGTGGAAGAAAAGAAAGAAAAAAAAGAAGAACCAAAGAAAATAGTAAAGGAACAGGTGCGAACGCAGTTAACATCTGGTATACAGTCGGCTAATGCTAAAGAAAAAAATTCAGCAATGACTAAACCTGTAGCGGCTAATTATCTTAAAAATCCACCACCTGAATATCCACGCTCTGCCCGCAGGCGCAACCAACAAGGCATTGTAATGCTGGATGTCAGGGTGATGACGAATGGCAATCCAAAGCGTATTCGTATAGAAGAATCAAGTGGTTATGCCATACTTGATGAAGCGGCATTAGCTGCTGTAAAACAGTGGCGCTTTGTTCCCGCAAAGCGTGGAAGTCAATTTGTGGAAGCCAATGTAGTTGTTCCGATAGAGTTTAGAATGAACTAATGCATATTTAATAAATGAGAAAGAAATGAATCTATTTTACGTTTTTGAACATGGTGATGCTGTTTTAGTGAGTACATTCTTGTTGTTAATTGGTATGTCAGCAGTCAGTTGGTACATAATTTTCTGGAAAGCATGGGTTGTTCATAAAGAAAAAAAGCGTCTGGATGCATTTATTGCAGAGCATACTAATACACCCAACTGGCCGCAAAAAATTCTTATTAGTCAGTATGATGGCGTTCTTTCAATATTGTTGGCAGAAGCCAAACGGATTGAACCTGAAGTAAAAAAGAAACCAGCAAAGCGTCAAGAAACACTAGGGCTTCATATTTCTCAAGCATTGGATCGCGTGAGGGTTTGGTTAGATAAAGGACTAACCATTTTAGCATCGATTGGTTCTTCTTCTCCTTTTATTGGGCTCTTTGGAACTGTATGGGGGGTATATGTTGCTCTCACCGATGTAGCAGCCGCTGGTAATGCCTCACTTGCTGTGGTGGCAGGCCCAATGGGTGAAGCGCTTGTAGCGACCGCCTTAGGTCTGTTTGCAGCGATTCCTGCTGTGCTTGGCTATAATGCGTTTGTTCGTTCAAACCGTGTATTAATTCAGCGTTTACGTCATATTTCAGAACAACTTACTTTTTATATGTATGAAACTGGTGAGAGTGAAGAAAACATCCCTGTAACATTAGCAACTGGAAACAAACACCATGGCACTGCAACAGTTCGATAGAGAAGCGTTTTCTGCACCAACAGCAGAAATTAACATGACGCCACTTGTGGATGTTATGCTGGTATTGCTTGTTATTTTTCTTGTCACTGCACCAATGTTGACACAGGCAGTCAAGCTTGAACTTCCTAATGAAACTGCCACTGAAGTGGCCGATGAAAACCCTATAACGCTTTCAGTAAATCAGGAAGGGAAATTTTTCTGGGAAAAGGAAATGTTGAGCCTGTCTGCACTAGAGAAGCGCCTACAAATGGAAGCACAGCAATCTACTAAGCGTCCCATCCATTTACGTGCCGACGAAAACACCCAATATAAGAATGTGAGCAGAATTCTTGCGCTTGCACAGAAATATGGCCTTAATAATATTGGTTTTATAACAGAATCCAGATAATAATTTACTCTCATTTTTACAAACTAATATGGCAACAGTTTATTGGATAGAGCATTCTCTTAATTTTAACTGCGTATTTTCGAACTCAATAGGTGAGAGATATTGATTGGCAGAATGGTTACGGATGCGGTTATAAAATACTTCAATAAATTCTAAGATTGCATGTTTAGACTCTTGTTTAATTTTTAAATATTTTAGTAGTGAAATAATTGATGGCAAGTAATTCAAATTAAACATTACCTCACCATGCTTCATCTAGTGCTCACGATATATAAATACATTATGTTAAAAGTTTAGTGTGCTGCTTAATTTATGACATAGAGCCACTAAGCGTTGATTTCACAATGCTCTGCTATATTACTTGGAATTTGTTGTATACATTAATTACACATAATAAGAGGGACTTGTTTGCACAAGCCCCTCTTGGTATTTAATAGATTTAGAAAGTTCTATTTACTTGTAATAGACTCGCCATGCTGAGATGCATCCAAGCCACTTGCTTCATCTTTTGAAGAAGCGCGAAGTGGAGAAATGGCATTCACAACTTTAATGATAATAAATGTAACCACCATGCTGTAAACAGCAACCGCTATTGCACCTGTGATGTTGGCTGTAAGTAAGCTATCGCCACCATTTAGAAGTCCATTAGCGCCACCTGCATTCACATCTGTGCTTGCAAGTAAGCCAGTCATAATGATACCTAGTAAACCACCAACACCATGGCAAGCAAATACATCTAGCGAATCATCAATTTTAAATGTGCCTTTTACTGCGCGAGCAACTAAGTTGCACAGAATACCAGCAAGTAAACCAATTACAATAGCTGAGCCTGGTGTTACAAAGCCTGCAGCTGGTGTAACCGCTACGAGTCCTGCTACAACACCGATACATCCACCCATCAATGTTGGTTTGCCATCTTTAATGGTATCAACCAATATCCACATAATCATAGCAGCAGCAGCTGAAACGAAAGTGGTGACAAACGCATTAACTGCTAATCCACCAGATGAAAGAGCAGAACCAGCATTAAAGCCGAACCAACCAAACCATAGTAGTGATGTACCAAGCAATATCATGCCAACATCATAAGGCTTGTTGCTCTTGCCAAAGTCACTACGCTTTCCAATAAGGATAGCTGCTACTAGAGCTGAGAAACCAGCAGTCATGTGTACTACATAACCACCCGCAAAATCTAATGCGCCTTTTATGAATAGCCAGCCATTAGACGCCCATACCCAGTGAGCAACTGGTGAGTAAACGCAAAGACTCCAAAGCACCATTACAATCAACCATGAACCAAAACGAGTGCGTTCAGCAAATGCGCCCGTCATAAGAATTGGAGTAATAATTGCAAACATCATTTGGAACGCCATAAAGAGCAATGCAGGAATGGTAGAACCTTCACTTGCCTCTTGGCCAACACCATTGAGAAGTACGGCGCCTAAATCACCAATGTAAGCAGAACCACCAGAGAAAGCTAAACTATAGCCAACTACTACCCAAAGTAAGCCAATAACACCAAGTGCTATGACATTTTGAAATAATGTTGCTGTGACGTTTTTAGTGCGTACCATACCCGCATAGAAAAATGCAAGTCCAGGCGTCATTAATAATACCAACGCGGTTGATATCATCATCCAAGCGGTATCTCCCGAGTCAACTGCAGCAAAGGCTGATGCTGGCAAGAGGGATAACCCGCAGAGTAAGTAAAAATATTTTTTAAATTTTAACATATTGCTAACCTTATATTGGTTTATATCAGAACAAGTATTTTAGTAATGTGCCTATTTGTTTAATTATAAAATAAATATGCAACTTTTAGTTTGCATTTCCTTTGTTTGTTTAGCTAGTAAAAAAAACGATATATTTTATATTAGGTGATTAGTGTTGCATTCTTGGCACAAAAGTTTTTGACACTAAATAAATAAATTTAAACCAATGGGTTCAAATTGTTGCACCTAAACCATGTTGCAATACTGTAGCGTGTATGAGTAGTGGGTGTAACTTCGTGCGGTATTTTTTCACTTAAAAATATTACTACATTTCCCCAGATAGGTATAATCTCAGCAAATAGTGAAGAGGGTTTTTTATCATTATATAGCTTTAATAAACCACCCTGAGATGATGTCCATTCAGGGTTTAAATAGACAACCATTGAAAGCACGCGGTTTTTTGCACCGATAAAACTATCCAAGTGGCGTTTGTAAAAGTCACCTTCCCTATAAACGGCAAAGTTGGATTCAATATCAAAAAGCCCTAGCATAAGATGTTGGTTCATCTCAAGACGAAGCTGTTCAAGTCTATGCTGAAATTGCACTTGCGCTAGAGTTTCTCCATCTATCCATTTTATTTTATCACTTCTTATAGTTTCGTGAATAATGTGGTCGTCACCACGACCAATTCCTGCTAATTGTAGCTCGCGGTTTTTATCTATTATTTGAATTTCATTGTAGAGGCTTATGAGAAGTGTTTCAGTAAATAGGCCTGAAATATGCGCAAAGCCATCATTTAAAAGTTGATCGCATACCAGATTAATATCAAATATGTTGGGTTGAGATGCAGTATAAATTTGCGTGGTTTGCTGTGTTATATCTGTCATATTTGCCAATGTTTAAGCCGTAGCTGAAAGTATATATTTTTATCACAGATTCGTCACTCGATTCTTTTGTATATACTTCGTTTATTCATTTATATTGATGCAAATTTCAGATATAAGTATTTTAGATTTAGAATAATAATTCACGGTAGATGCTAATGACAAATAAAAAACAAACAAATACTTCTGCTACTTCAGAATCAGTTGCACCTGAATTGTTAGAGCTTTTAGTGTGCCCTCTTACGAAAGAACAGTTAAAATACGACAAAAAAAACAATGAGCTTATTAGTAAGGGCGCTGGCCTTGCCTATCAAATAAAGAATGGTATACCCGTAATGTTGGTAGATGAAGCTAGAAAACTATAAGAATGTAATAATTCTGAAATAGTAAAGTGCTAGGTTATTAGGTGAAATAAACACTTAATAATCTTATATAGTATGCCAACGCTTAAAAGAATACTTTTAACATTAAAAGATTACGTCAGGACTGCGGCTGCTCCGGCTAGATCTTTTTCGTCATATATTTTGGGCGTTCAGCATCACAAAAGAACAGATTTGCCTGACAAGAAGGCGCAGTTAGATCATCCTAGCGTTAAGCATAGTAGAAATATTTATCTAACAGATCTAGATGATACATTTATCAACTGGCGTGTTGCGCAACGCTCTACATTATGGAAGTTACATCATCGCTTGTTGCATCGACCAACAAGTGAGTCGATTGAAATATTTGATGATGCCGAAAGCTTTATTGATAAGTTAAATAAAAGTGATGTCCATACAGCAATTATTAGTAATAAAGACCATAAAAAATTACTGTCTCAAGCAAAACATCATGATTGGGGTGGTAAATTTGATAGATTGTTTGGGCATGACAGGCAGCATGCTTTTACACTTGCTAAAATGCCAAATACTATTATTCCTAAAGTGGCCAGATATCATAGAGCCGAATACCCACTTTATATTATAGAAACATTGTTGAATGAAAAGCTTTCAAAAGGTATGGAGCCAGTGAATGTTATATTTGTTGGTGATAAAGTTACGCAAGATGTTGGAACAGCGAACTTATTGGATAAAGCACTCAAAAAACTTAATCCTGAATCGTCATGTACTAGTGTATTATTTAACAGCCGTCTTTATGAAGAGAGCAAGGTGTCGAAGCTACCTACCTCTAAAAAACCAAAATTTATTGTGCATAACTATAACGAACTAGAGTCCGTTGCAGATATTGTTTATGCAAGAGGTAAGAAAGAGGTAAAAACTTCAGAACTACAAGAAACAGAAAAGCCAGCTAGACCTAAAAGAATGTGGGCTGAAAGAGTTGAGGCCATTCAAGAGCAAGAGAAACTTAGTGCAGGCAGTCTTGCCATTTAATAATTATGGTTTTCATCTGGTTGGGCTTCATCTTCTGGCTCAGCTTTAAAGCGTTTTAGAAAGCCTGAGAAGAATTCACCAATAGACCCTGCTGCTTCATGAATAGGATTTTTATCCACTTCTTTTTCTACATCTAAAACAGTCGTGTGAGGTTTTGATATGATAAAATCTTCTAGAGTTGGCTGCTTCATAGGGCCTGAGTAAATGTGTAGATTGGCATCATTATCAAAAAGATAAATATTACCAAATGCGCTTACTGGTACTGTATAAACATTCTCGGCTATATCATATTCTTGCATAATTTCCCCACTAAGTGGAGAAATGGCTAGCATTTTCCCATGTGAACCAACGACCAATAAGCGACTACCTGATAAAACGGGACCAGACCAATGTATGCGCCCAGTTTGCTCTTCTAGGTCTTTGTAGCGTGGCAGAGATGCCACCCATTTTACACCGCCGTTAATGGTATAAAATGCTG
>CAYGTX010000060.1:6198-7261 GCA_964352935.1 uncultured Rickettsiales bacterium
CCGACTCCCCCTAACCACCCACCCCCCATCCCCCCTCTTCCACACCACGCAAATCTTCTTTCCCATACTCGAGCGCCTGAAAATAACTCGAAGCTTGAAATAGAGCCAGCCACACTTGCAGCATAAAGCCTGCCTTCACTCACAACTGGCGTTGCATCAATATCTGTTAGTACATTAAAGCTTGAGAGACTAGAACCCGCGAGAGAATCTGTCCATATTTGCTTTCCATTGGTGGCTCTTAAATTAAAAATTCCACCAGAAGAATAGGACGCAACTACCGCCTCTCCCAATGCAAGGGGTGATGCGGCACCAAGTTGTGTTAACTCTTTCTCAATGCCTGCGTGAATCCATTGAATGGCGCCGTCATAGGCAGATAGGCTATAAAGTTTGTTATCAAGTGTTTGAACAAAAAGCTGACCATTTCTAGCATCTGGTGCAGAGCGAATAGAGCTGGCTAGGGTTTTCTTCCAGATAAGTTCGCCAGTTTTACTATTAAGTGCAACGATAGTGGTATAGCCAGTGTTAACATAAATAACACCTTGGTCGTATGCTAAGCCGCCTTGTCCGAAATTTTCCTTTTCTTCTGGTATATCAATAAGTGTTTTCCATACGGCAGTAGAGGTGGTATTTTCTACATTATAAGCAGAAACACTTCCCGCAGCATCCATCACAAAAATTTTATCTTCAGCAATAATGGGTTGCTGAGTAATGGGATATGAATCGTCATTACTTCCCTCTCCTACATCAATCACCATATGGGTTTTTAATTCCCACGGCGAGCGGGGATTTGGTTCAGTAAGTGGGTGTTGTCCAGTCGATTTATACCAGCGTGAATTTCTTCTAGGCTGTGGTAACTCTACGCGCTGGTTTGCAATAGCGCTATCAACACTGATAGTAGAGTTTTGCTCAAGCAACGTGATGCGCTCACCCTCAAACTTAACTTGTGCTTCTTTTCCACCAATCCAATCAGGGATAGAGCAAGCGGAGCAGCTTAGTAAGACAAGCAAAGCGGAAAGAGTCTTTTTTTGAGTCAGAAACTTCATATATTGCATCATTTAAAAAT
>CAYGTX010000060.1:7271-8669 GCA_964352935.1 uncultured Rickettsiales bacterium
GTTTTCTGCGCGCTCTCTAAGTGAGGCTGGAGCAGAAAAATCATTTGCAATTTTTTCAAAGATCATGGTTGCCTTTTCTCTGTCACCTAAGCGGAGCGCAAGCAATGCTTGTTGCTCTAATGCATGAAATTTCCAAGGGCTTTTATCGGATGTAAGTGTGGCAAGACGCGAATTAATATCTTCACTATCAATCTCTTTTAAATCGCCATTAATGCGATACGACACATAGAGGAAGTTTAATAGGCTTCTTAGCTCAGTCGCAGCAGAACTGTCATCAGACAACTCTAAATAAACTTGAGCTGCTTCACTGGTTCTGTTTTGAGATCTTAAAATGCTTGCTTTCTTAAGTGCAGAAAGCGATGTAAATGTTCCCTTTTCATTATACTGAATTTCATCAAGTATTTCCAATGCTTTGGTTTGTGATTGATTGGTGGCACCATAGGTGACGGCATAAAACTTAGAGGCTACTTCTGCGTTAGAGCTGGTTTTATAGTTTTGATACCAAACAACACCTGCGGTAGATAAAATAACTAAAATCGCTGCTGTAATAAGGTGGTTGCCATAGCGTTTCCAAAGTTCAGCGTGACGCTCTTCTTTTATATCTTCACGAATTTCATCAATAAGATCGCTCATATTAGGCTCCTAACTACAACTTATAATGCAACATGCTATTAGCTAGGTATCATAACCAACTAAATGTGAAACGCAATTGTGAAAATCAGTTACTAATGCTTATAGATAATTAATCAAATTATAAGCAGAACAATCATTGTAAAAAAGAATAAGAACTGCCATGCTAAAACATGTCTTTTGAGAATAATTATGAATGCAATTTAAAGGTATTTAAATGAAACAAAGTCAAACTTCTGCAAATGATAACGGCTCACTTCCTATTTGGGATTTAAGCGATCTTTATGATGATAAAGACAGTGCAAAACTTAAGGGTGATCTTGAGCAATCAAAAAAAGCGGCCATTACATTTAAAGCTAACTACCGCGGCAAGCTAGGGCAGCTATCGGGCGATGATTTGGCTGGCGTTATTCAAGAGTATGAGCAGCTAGAAGAAACGTTGGGGCGTGTTTCAAGCTTTGCTTTTCTGTTATATGCTGAAGATGTGACGCACGAAGAGAATGTTCGCTTCTATCAAAATATTTCAGAGGAAATAAACGAGATTTCGTTAGAGCTTTTATTTTTTAGCTTAGAGCTTAATAAAATTTCTGATGCAGATATGGATTCTAAGCTGCAATCTCAAATGCTTTCACGTTATGCGCCTTGGCTTCGTGATGTTAGGGCTGCGCGTGATTATCAATTAGATGATAAAATTGAAGAATTGTTGCATGAAAAACACCTTACCAGTAGCCAAAGCTGGAATCGCAGGTTTGATGATATGCTCCCCAG
>CAYGTX010000061.1:0-4851 GCA_964352935.1 uncultured Rickettsiales bacterium
CATAAGCAGCATGAGAGATTCTTCGCCTGTTTCTTTAAACATATCAAAGAGCTGCGCCTCCATGTCCTTATCGCCATCCGTAAACGAGTTTAGGTGTTCTCTATCTAAAATCAATAATTCTTTAGTATTAGGATTTTCTGCATCGATTTCTTTATTTGATGCATTACTTTGAATCTCATCTAAGACAAACCACTGCGAAAGTAAGTCTGTTAATTTTTTAACATTAAGGGGTTTACTTATATATTCATTCATCCCCGCTTTTATGCATCTCTCTCTATCCCCTACCATTGCATTAGCGGTCATGGCAAAAATCATTAAAGGTTTTTCTTTAGGTGGATTTTCTGTCTCAAGTTTACGAATAGCCTTCGTAGCTTCAAATCCATCCATTTCAGGCATTTGGCAGTCCATAAAGATAATATCGTAATTTTTTTCTTTAACGCGCTCCAATGCCTCTAAGCCATTAACTGCGGTATCAATGTTATCAAAACCAAATTTTTCTAACAATTTTAAAGCAAACATCTGGTTCACGGGATGATCTTCTACAAGAAGAACTTTAGCTTCTTGTGCCGATATGCTATCAAAGAAAACCTCAACATCTGGAAAGCTGTTATAGGCATTACTATCCAAAACAGCGGGCGCTTCTTCAAGTGGGATTGAGAAGCTAAAAGTAGATCCTTTGCCCACTTTACTTTTTAGCTTAATAGTACCACCCATCATTTCAACTAGTTCTTTAGTGATAGCCAAACCAAGACCTGTACCACCATATTTACGTGTAATGCTGCTATCCGCCTGAGAGAATTTACCAAAGATTAAATCTTGTTTATCTTCAGGTATGCCTATTCCTGTGTCTATTACTTTACAATCTAGGAACTTATTCTCGTCCTCAATACGAAGTGAAAGGTCAATGGTGATAGAGCCTTCTTCCGTAAATTTTAGGGCATTGCTAAGTAGGTTGGTTACTATTTGTTTGAGCCGTGCTTGATCTCCCCAGATAAAATCTGGTATTTTCTCGTCTGCTATAAAAATAAGACCAACATTCTTTTGTTTAGCAACAGGTTGAAGAAGATTGGTTACATTCTCAAAATGTTCTTTAGGATCAAAAGGTATTCGCTCCAGCTCTAGCTCACCAGCTTCAATTTTTGAGAAGTCTAGAATGTCGTTGAGTAAGGTCAGAAGCGTTTCAGCAGAAATAGTTACGGTATTCACTAACTCTTTTTGTTCGTCACTTAGTGCCGTTTCAGACAGCAAAAAGTTCATACCTATCACACCATTCATTGGCGTACGCAATTCGTGGCTCATATTCGCAAGGAAATCACTCTTTGCTTTGTTTGCGGCCTCCGCTTTTTGTAAGCTTTCTTCCAACTCTAATGATGTAGCTTCAGCTATTAAATTTGTTCGTTTTAGTTTCTTCAAAGTGTCATTTAGCTTTCTTTCTGACTCTTTTCGTTCGGTTACATCGCGTTCAATGGCAGCATAATGCGTTACTTTTCCACTATTATCCTTAATGGGTACAATACTTATACTCAGCCAATAGGGTGTTCCATCTTTTTTATAGTTTAGAATCTCACCGCGATATGGCTGACCTGATTCAATGGTTCTACGTAAGCTTTGCAACGAGCGAGCATCTGTTTTTTCCCCCTGTAAGATTCGAGGAGTCTTACCGATAAGCTCTTCCCGTGAATAGCCACTAATATGTGTAATGGCGTCGTTTACATAGATAATTTCAGGGCCATTATCTGCGGCAGAAAGAGGGTTGGCTTTTGTGATGATCATCCCGTCATTTGCACTTTGTATCACTGTTTCCAAAAGCGTAAATCTTCGTTCAGCATCAATACGCTCAACAACTCGCCCTATTTGCGAACCAATGTTTTTCATCGTTTTTAAGAGCGCTTCATCGGGCTTACGTGCCAGACGAGAGTAAAATTCCATGACGCCGACCGCCTTATCACCCACCATAATTGGAAAGGCAAAACCAGCCTTAACCCCACATTCTTTTGCTTCGTGATAGCGTATATAGCTACTATCCTCTGAAACATTATCTACCCAATTGGCATCACCACTAGTAAATACTTTACCAATCAAGCCTTTGCCTGGACTAATACAAAGGTTGTTGGTGGCTTCTTTGAATGAAGCGAATTGCGCTGGATATTTTAAGTACCATGCTTCCTGAAGGGGAACTAAGTTGTCTTGCTCCGCCTCATAAATATAAGCATGACCAATTGACCAGCCAGTAAATTTACATACTTCATCTATTGTCTGCTTGAGCGATTTCTCAACAGAGTCTGATTCGTTTGCAATAAGCGCTACTTTCTTAAGTAGATCAATTAAACTAACTTGCTGAGAAATTGAGCTTAGTAATGGCTTGAAAATAAAAATTAATGCTACAACAAATGAGCAAACCAGAATAATAAGAGCAAGTGCTGTATATAGTTTAGCAATAGCAAGGCGATGCTTACTATCTTTCTCATACTGCACAACAGCTGTATCAAGTGCTAGAAGCAGCGGCTCGTTACTTGCGTCTAAAATATATTGTAAATGAAATGCCGCTTGTTTAGGGGAGTCAGATAGTTTTAGAAGTTCCTTTGCATGAAAAATAAAAGTATCTACTTGTTCATTTAAATTTAGTGGAGCAGAAAAGTAAATCTGCTTCAGCTCAGCAGACATATGGTAGTGTTTTAATGTGGTGGAAGCATTTTCGTGTACTAGAATTTCATGTTCTAGTTCCATTTGAGTGAGCGTTTTATCGAGGCTATTGACGATTTTCTTACGTTCTTCTGAATCTTTTTGGGTCAAAACTTCGTTTGCAAGCATGGCGATGCGTTGCGAAAACATACGCTGACGGCCACTCATATTAATAACTGTGGCTACACCTTCTTGGGTGCTAATAAAATAGCGCACCATAGTAAAGCTTGCTGCTGAAATGATCAGCATAAAAACGATACTAACAATAAAGAACAAACGTAACTTTTTTTGACCACTTCCCATTCGCATCTCCTTGAAGCCAAAGGGCTAACTTAAAGTCAGCGATTGAGTACATCATCACGCGTTGAGGCAACAATATTGATAGCTTCATCAATAAGAGGTTTTTCTACTTTTAACTCAGCCATTGCAGCCGCCAAATGGCCTGCAACCGCATCAAAATGTGCATCTGAAAGACCCTTTCCAACCGCCTTAGCATGAGCATTCCTAAGTCCTTTACCCGTGTAATGGTTGGGTCCACCAAAAGCAAAAGTGACAAATGCAGTTTGGCTTAGACGTAAGCGATTCACATCAATATTTTCGAAAAAAGGTGCCAATAGCTCGTCAGATAGAATCCGTTCATATAATTTTACAACTGTTGCCTTCACAGCTGCTTCACCACCAATTCTTTCGTAAAGTGATAGGCTCATTTCGCAACTCCTTTTGTAATGTGCTGCAATATCTTCTCCTTGCTAAACGGCTTGGCAATATAACCCTTTGCCCCCAGTAATACTGCTTCTTTTACAATATTTGCATTGGTATGAGAGGTAAGCATGACTACGTAAGATTCTTTATCTGCACTTACTATTTCTCTAAGCACCTCAATGCCATTCATGCCTGGCATTTCGATATCTAACAATACTACATCTGGCGCATAGAGTGCATATGCCGCTAAAGCATCTTTGCCGTTTTCTACATCGGTCAGCTCGTATTCTTTAATAACATTGGTAATTAATTTACGTGAAAACGCATCATCTTCAACAACAAGTATATGCTTCTTTGCTCTGTTATGTTTGGACTTTAGCGCATGGTTTAATACTGTAATATCTATTCCCATTTAACCCTCTTTTAACAATCCCTGAGAGCTATTCTATCATGTTTTTTGTGTAAATATAACTTCTTTCTGCTCGTGTTTAAGAGGTTAAAAATTCAGCTAAATAGTTACTGGGCAACTAATACTTTATTTAACGACCTTATCTTATTACTAATGAGTAAGGGTATCCCCCCATTATTAAGTGTTGTTTAAAGTAGAGGGTTTATTTTTTTAGCATTAGCCAGCTTTTGTGCTGATGTCATGCCAGGAAATAAAATAGCGTCCTATCATCAATAAATTTTATGATTCAAACTGGCGACTTAACAAGAGCTCGAACTAGAAACCTAAATCCTTTGCTGAATTTCTGACGGAATACGGCTGACCATAACAAGGATTTGCTGCATATATTGAGTTCGAAGTATGTCAATTATGGGGAGCCACAGAAATTTTCTTTATCTATTAAAAGCTTTTCTGCATAAGAGTTTAATCCGCCTGCACTCCCAAATACCTTCCCAAATACTATTCTCATCGCTCAACCCTCAACTAAAATAATAGCACTTAAAGAAGATTATTAAACAAAAGTGTTAACGGGTTATTAAATATATCATTTCTTTATTTCTTAAGACTTTCTTAACGAATAAGTGCTATGTTCTTTTTTGTGTGGATTAATTTATAGAGACAAAGAAGAAAGGATTTATCTGATGCCAGACGATATTATATTTACTCAGGAAGAAATTCCTGCAGAGTCATATAAACAGAAAAAACTTTTCAACAAAGATTTTGGGTTATCTCTTTTTCGATCCGCCACTACAAAGCGAGGAAAAGTTAATTCTGGACAAAGCGACCAAGATGCGAACAATGCATTCGTTGTAGAGCATGACCATAAAATTCCTGATGATGAACTATTAGATAGAGCATTTCAGCATACAGCATTAAGAACTTCTACCAATTCAGCTGGTGCTGCGGCATCTGCATTTATAATCAACCCTAAAACGCAGAAAGTTAGCTGGCGCAACTATGGTGATTCACCTGTCGTTTCTAGTGTTAAGGATTGTAAACGCGGGGCAGTTGGTGGTGTG
>CAYGTX010000061.1:4861-8623 GCA_964352935.1 uncultured Rickettsiales bacterium
CCCAAGATCATAACACAAGTAAAGGAAAAAGGCAGGGTGATGTTAACATGAATGCCTGCATGGGCGATATTCAAGCTGCGCATTCTCACCGCCATTCTCATGACGATACAGAACAGAAAGACTATAAAGTAACAGATAACAGTCCCAATATCGAAGGGCTAGATAAAGTAAACGGAACGTTTGCCATGGCTGAATATGCTCAAAGAAATGGCTTTGAGCCGTGTGGCGTGATGGCGTTAAGTGATGGTTTTTTTCCATCAGGTGTGGATGCTGCAACGTTAGCTAAACTTGTTAATCAAGCAAAGAAAAAATATTCAGATAAATTTAATAAGGGTCTAGAGTTTTCACAGGAAATTGCTCTTGCTCTGCAACTTGTTGTATCTGATGATTATCCGAAGAGCATAGCGGCAGAAGAAATAAGAAAGGGCATAGAACAAGAATTTGAATCATTTCAAAATGACTTTAATGAGCATTTAGAGCCTTTAGGCAATAGGATAGAAGAAGAAGTTATCGATGATGCAATACTGCGTGATCAATTCGGTGACTCATTGATAGATCAGTTAAATGAGGCAGCAGAATATGCCCCTGAATGGGTTCAACAAACCAAACAACGTTTGAGCAATCTTGGTGAGTTCGTATTTCAAAATGACACTGAAAAAGAAAAATTTAAAGAGAGCTTTCAGAAATTCGCAGAAGGTTTAAAAGAAATTTTAGGGCATCAAGAAATGTATAGTAAAATCAACACTTATGGTTTTGCTGACTTTGATGACTGCACTGCTACCATTAAGGGGATGCCAAAGAAAGATGAAAAGCCTGTTATATGCATTACCGTTGATGGACACGACCAAGCTGGAGCTAGCACATCTCGCGCTGTTGTTTCTACGTTAAAAGATGTCATAAATCAGCCACTAGAACCACTAAATACACTCGCTGCAATGCAGTATGAGCTTTCCATGAGCTGGGATAATGCGCGAATTAGCATGGTTAATGAAGCGTTGCATGCGCTTTACTTTGCAGAGAATGGGACATCACTACCTAATAATAAATCTAAATTAGGTAAAAAGCTTAAAAAATTTCTCTCAACTGAAGAGACTAATAAGAATTTTGTCGATGACGATAAATCGGTTGCCTCTGATGATGACTTAGAATCGATAGCCTCTGATGCAGGTGAAGCGCCCCATCCCAACTATCCAAAAGATGCCGAAGAGGTTTATGATAAATTAGTTGACGAGATTGTTACTAATAAAAATCTTTTTGATGAACTTCGCTGCCTCACTATGTCTGAAGTTGCAAAAGAGCAAGCCAGAGCTGTGAAAACAATTGAGAAAAGAGGTGATATAGAGCCAGAAAAAGCCAAGCAAATGCAGACTGCACTAAACAATGTAAGTAAATTGCTTTCAGGCGAAAAAGGTGGTTTAGCTCTCTTAATTGCTGGGGCGAATAAGGAAAATTATAAAGGTTCTGATGAAAGCACTAATTCCACAAGCCCACAACGGTTTATGGATTATATGGCGCAAATCCAAGAGATATATACGCTTTATTTCTATGTTCAAGACCCATCTGAAGCTATCCATTTTGGCATTGGCGTAGACGAATATTCAAACTTGAAACTATTAGTAGCTGAACTCACCACTATATTGAATGACCAAGAATTAACTGCAAATTTGAAGAAGGGATATGGAGGAGATAGAAATCACTTTTATTTGGTTAATCAAAGGGTAGAAACGCTAGCCGAGAAACTTAGCAATGATCCGTTTAAAACATTAATGCAAAATCTCGGCTTTGCGCAGCCAGAAGCAATAATCGAGTCTTTTAAAGCAGAGGTTGCTAGTTGTGATGTTGATAAACGCGCAGAAATAGTTGGTAAGTATCTTCTAAAATGCAGCAAATACCCAGATGAAGCATCATCCATGAGGGAAACTATATGGCAACATCTAGAAGATAGTAAAATCAACCCTGCCGAATTAAGTTTTGAAGACGCATTATCAGCTGAACAAAAACAACATTATGAGACAAAACAGGATAGCGTTTTAGCTGGCACTTTAATGCACTTAGCTGCCTATCATGGTGATATTGTATTGATGGATTTTTTAGAAACTAAAGACATGGATCAAAACCAATTAAATGGAGAGGGTTTTAGACCTATAGACTATCTTGTAAACCATGCATTTAGAACACAAGATGCTTCAGCGCTCATTCAGTTTGTTGGAGTAGAACACTTAAACGTTGAACGAAATATTTCTGAGCACAAGAAGGGTACTTTACTCGATGTAGTTTTAGACCTCGCTATTCATTCTAAGCACAAGGGTGTTTACCCAGAAGGTGTGACAGAAAAAGGGATAGCCTCAGTTATCGAACAGCTTGTGGATCGAGGAGCGAAGCTGCAGAAACTAAAACCGGCTTACAAAATGACTGAAAAAGTCTGCTCATATTTAAATGGTGCTAATCCAGAAAATGTAAACCTAACAAATACCCACCCCCCATTATACGAAAAGCTTATTGAACTTACCCCAAAACTTTTAGGAATTGATACAGAAAGCGCTACACCTTATAAGGACGCGGCAGAAGCAGTAGGTAAAATGCATAAATTTAAAAACTTAGCCACTTTACTAAATGTAAAGTCTATCACCAATGGCGAAGTAGTGGAAGGTGGTAATACAATACCACCTCGCCAACGGGGAACGCAGCTTAGAACGCCCCCTATATAGATCCAGATTTTAGTTAGTACTACATTGGGTTTAGCTCTTGTATTCGTTATTCCATCACTCGAAGTATTAAAAACGCACCAACAATACATCTTTTGGTTGAAATGCATTTGATAATAATGTAATTTTGGTGCATTGGTTACAAACAAAATGTTAAACTAATAGTATAAAATATGTCTGATTAGCGCCATAATAATCAAGACGATGCCTATTTATACTTATAGGGTGGGTTATATATTATGAGCAGCATTAAGGCTCTGAACATTCTTGTTGTAGAAGATGATTTAGCATTTGCGACACTTGCGCAACAATTGCTTAACGACTATAAATGCCACATTGCCAACAATGGAAAAGAAGCGTTGGAAGCGTTTGCTTCATTTCAACCAGAAATTACATTTCTTGATATCTCACTTCCTGATACATCAGGTTATGATATATTGTATGAAATACTCAAAATAAACCCACAAGCTTTTGTGGTAATGCTGACTGGCAGCAGCGTTTCAGATGATGTTAAACTATCCATTGCAATGGGCGCTGCAAGTTACATTGTCAAACCACTCTCACGTAAAACTATCAAGAAGTGTATTGATCAATATCTCAATAAGTCCCCGCAACAACAAAGATTGGGAAGCGCATGAAGGATTACTCCGTTCATTATTCAATATTACTGATAGATGATGACAAATCGTCGCGCGAACTTTTATCAAACATTCTGCAAGGGCACACTAAGTTTGGTGTTTCAACCGGACGAGAAGGCTTTATTAAATTTAAAGAACTTTGCCCAGATATTGTGTTTCTAGATATTGGCTTGATGGACGTGAATGGGCTTACGCTTTTGCAGGATATAATTGCATATGACCCTGAAATTTTTGTGGTGATGCTTACCAAAAGCGCACTTGCTGAAGATGTCAACAAAGCAAAAGATTATGGGGCTGCTGGTTATGTTGTGAAGCCTTTCTCTATTTTTGAAATAGAGAACTGCATTACAAAATATAAGCATTTTAAGAAACATTTAGAACTCGCTTCCCCCAAAGAACGTGCCACCACACTTATCAAC
>CAYGTX010000062.1:0-8543 GCA_964352935.1 uncultured Rickettsiales bacterium
AAGCAGGGCTTTCCATCACAGAATCTCCTGTCAGCTCAACACAATTTAACGGCTTGTTAAAACTAATTTCTGATAACACCATTTCTGGTAAAATTGCAAAAGACGTGCTCGACTTAATGATGGAAAGTGGCAAAGATGCTGACGCCATAGTAGAAGAAAAAGGCTTAAAGCAAGTGACAGATACTGGCGCTATTGAAAAAGTGATTGATGAAGTATTAGCCGCCAATCAAGATAAGGTAGAACAGTATAGATCGGGTAAAGATAAGCTGTTTGGTTTCTTTGTTGGTCAAACTATGAAAGCTTCAGGCGGTAAAGCAAACCCTGCAGCGGTGAATGAATTACTAAAGAAAAAACTTAGTTAAATCGAGATGGTGTCTTAAGGCTAATTTTCTCCAATTTGCTTTCAGACACATGTTAGATCAGAGCATTTAGAATAAAGAAACTATGACAAATTTCATATTACATTCACAATTACAGAAAGATACCTGCCCTGTGGGAAGTCTGCCCTTGTGCCACGTGCTGCTTATGAATAACGCCGATTACCCTTGGCTTATTTTAGTGCCTAACAAACCAAATTTGCGAGAAATAACTGATCTTGATGCTTCAGAACGCGCCACACTAACGGAAGAAATTGCTAGTGTGATGGAGGTAATGGAAACTATCTATTCACCTGATAAAATGAATATGGCAGCACTCGGCAACATGGTGCCACAGCTTCATCTTCATGTGATCGCTCGTTACGAAACAGACAATGCATGGCCAAACCCTGTTTGGGGGAAAGGTGGAAAAACTTATTCTGAACAAGGTCTGCGCGAGCATGTAGAAATTTTACAAAAACGTTTGGCAAAACAGTTTGAGAGTTTCATTAAGGCAGATATCTTTAAAGTCCAATAAGGGTTTCATTGATTTTCTTAGAAAAAATAGCTATAGATAGACGATATAAAATTCTCTGGAAAAGCTTGGACAACAGTCCTAGCCCACCACGAGCCCGCAAAGCGGAGACAACTATGAGTTAGATTCATAGAACGCACACTAACAATAAACATATATATCAATGAGAAAATGATGTTTTCTGGCGCATATACCGCATTAATCACTCCCTTTAAAAATGGCAATGTTGATGCTGATAATTTCCAAAAATTAGTGGAATGGCAAATTACTGAAGGCATTCATGGGTTGGTTGCCACAGGCACAACAGGCGAATCCCCTACCCTTAATTATGAGGAACATGGTCGCGTAGTTGAACTATGTGTTGAAGCCACTAAAGGACGCGTTCCTGTTATGGCGGGTACTGGTTCAAACAGTACAGATGAAGCCATTGCCATGAGCGCACATGCAAAAAAAGCCGGTGCTGATGCGCTTTTACTTGCAACGCCATATTATAATAAGCCAACGCAAGAGGGCATGTTCCAGCATTTTAAAGCGATTCACGATGCGGTAGAATTACCAATTGTGCTTTACAACATCCCTGGGCGCTCGGTTGTTGATTTACATGACACCACTATTGCACGCCTAGCCGAGCTTCCAAATATTGTAGGCATCAAAGATGCTACGGGCGATCTAGCACGTGTTAGTTCTTTACGCCAAAGTCTTAAAGGTAGAGCATTTTGCCAACTTTCGGGCGAAGATGCAACGGCACTTGCTTTTAACGCACAAGGTGGTAGTGGCGTCATTTCGGTTACATCCAACGTTGCGCCCAAAATGGTTGCAGAAGTTCAAAACCTATGGCAGCAAGGCAAAGTGCAAGAAGCATTAAAAGTGCACGACATGTTAATGCCACTGCATGATGCTATGTTTAGCGAAACAAGCCCACAGCCTGTAAAATATGCTACATCACTGCTTGGTTTTGGTGAATCTTCATTGCGCTTACCACTCATTGAACCATCTGATTCTACCAAAGCAAAAGTAAGCACCACAATGCAATCTTTAGGGTTGCTGTAGAGCCATATTATGTCAGCCAAAAATGCGCCAGATAAACGGAATGTTGTTGCCCAGAATCGTAAAGCGCGTTTCAGCTATGCACTTGAAGAAAGCTTCGAAACCGGCATTGTGCTACAGGGCAGCGAAGTAAAATCACTAAGAGCTGGTCATGCTAGCATTGGTGAATCTTATGCTGAAATTAAAGATGAAGAAGTCTATCTGGTAAATAGCAATATTCCAGAATATAAAACCGCAAGTCATTACACACATTCGCCATCACGCCCACGAAAGCTTTTATTACATAAAAAACAAATTCGTAAACTCTTAGGCAAGATTAAGCAAAAAGGCTATACGCTGGTGCCAATCTCTATCTACTTTAATGAGCGCAATAAGGCGAAGGTAGAGCTAGCACTTGCAAAAGGTAAAAATGTTGTAGATAAGCGCGAAACAATCAAACAACGTGATTGGGAACGCAATAAAGCAAGAATCCTCAAAGGTGATTAATGCTTAATGTGAACTATTATATAAGTAAAAAGGCCGAGCATTACGCCCGGCCTTTTTTGTATCTCGAAGATAACTACTTAAATTATGCAGTTTTCTTTTTCGCTTGAGACGCAGCAGCTTCAGCAGCTTCAGCAGCTTGTGAACCAGCTTTTTGAGCTTGTTTCCAGAACTCATTAAACTGACTGTTAAATTGCTCAAGCACTTCAGCTTGTTGCTTAGAAGCTTGCTCTAAAACTTCACGGCTATTGCTGATGCTTGCATCAACTGAAGCTTTAACAAAATCAGCTTGCTTGCTGATTGCAGCTTCAGGATTGTTAGCATTGCTAACTAAATCTTTCACTAGTTTAAGACCGCTTTCAGCTTGCTGTTGAAAAAATTCAGCATTTTTACGAGCTAAAGACTGTGCATTTTCAGCAATCTTTTGGCTAGCTTTGCTTGCAGCTTCAGCATTACGTTGTTGCGCTTGTGTGAAACCTTCCCAGTTTACAGACTGGCTTTTAAATGCTTCATTTAGGTTTTGAAACGCTTCAAATGGGTTGTTAGACATATTATTTAACTCCTTATGGATTCGTGTTGCGATGCAATATAACGCATGAATTATAAAAATGCAATAAGAATCGTCAATTTATCACAACTTATGATAGTTCTTTCTTAAGTCGCTTTTCAACTTCATCAAGGAATTCAAATAAGTCCACTAACTTCTCTTTCTCTGGTTCCAACGTTCTACCTTTAATATCAGCAGTTATAATTCCATGCGCTACGGTATCAATAAGCGCTGTTTTTAGATGCTCAGAAAAATGCTTCAAATGCTTTTCTTCTTCCTGCTCTGCCAACACTTCTAAGCTATTAGCCACTGCATACAGCAATGCTGAAGGATTAAAGAATGCTTTCTTGCCTTTACTCTTCACGTAAGTTTCATAAAGATCTGGCGCAGTACCGTGCGGCGCTTCAAATAACATTGTTCCATTACTACTAGCAATAACAGAGCTTGCTGTTGCTAAGCTTCCACCGAGTGCTGCGGTAATATCAGAAAAAATATCTCCATCCATATTGAGCGCAGCAAAGCGTGCATTACGTGGCGGATCACACACCATTTTCCTTAATTGCTTTGATGGTGTCATCATCATCATAGGAGGAGGTGTTTTACCACCTTCTGACAATTCATCACGCACTTCGCTAATCACATCACTAGTCAGCTGATCATACGCCATATATTCACGTTTTAAGCCAAAGTAAATTTCTTGATCTTTTTTTGCTGCATCTGCGAATGACTGCTTCACCCATTCTTTGATAGCTTGCGGATCATTGCTCATCAGCATAATTGGATCGCCTTCTTTCACTTCTCGTGAGTGAAGAATACGCGTTCCAATCGTTAGTGTCAGTACACCATTGGTAGGCGCAGGCGCATTAAAGCTACCATATTGGTCACCACCACCAGCACTCATACGAGAAATTGCCACTTGGTGCTCGCGTTGTGGGATCCCATATTGCTTAAGCGCATTTACAAGTTTAAGCATCTTACGACCAGAGGTATTATCAGGGATGCCCCATAATACATTTTCAGGCGGGTTTGCTACGATTTGTGCTGCTTGTGCATCAATCAAACCATACACATAGTCTAACCCTGCATCTTTGTATTTTTTCGCGAATTTCTTTTTAAATACCGCTTCAACAGCAATTTTCATCACCCCATCATAGCCCGGCATGACGGTATCTTTTAAGCCCACATAAGCATGACGATTTTCATCCAATGCCTGCTGGAAGAAATCTTCCGCCCATTGAGTCACCTTATGAATTTCATTCGTAGCTAAAAGATATGGATCACCTTTTTTAACAGGACGCGCATGAAGCGTTTCTTCAATACCTTTGTTGTTGATGAAGGTTAGCTTTAAAATACCACTAAATTGTGCAACGCGGTTAAAGCTACTTTTTAAACCACCCGACTCCATGGTGACCACATCAATATTTTGCTTTTTCCAATCTGGAAGTCTTCTGACCAAATTATGGAATGGAATATCTTCGCGCGTGATGTTTCCTGAGATACCTTTTCTAATCGTGCCGTTTGGCGATTTGGTAGCAAGCTTATGAAGTGTTTCTTTTTTAAGCGATAATTCTTCATCTTTTTCAAGCTTGGCTAAAATATCATCTAGCTGGGTACGATTAACCGTAATACCCGCATTTTTAATACCTACTTTATAAGCAAGGAGCGCATCAATTGCCTCTTGTACGATAGCACCATTGGTACGTAAACGATTTTCAGCAGAAAGATCCACTTCAAATAAGGTGATGTCTAAATATTTTCTAACAAATTGATCTAAGATTTTTTCAAACGCAACTTGCGCCATCTCATCGCCATGAAGAACGACTAAAGGATTACTGACTTCTATTTTTTTTAAAGGCATAGCTATACTCCCAACCTACCTGATTGCTTTAGCACGTTATCAGTTTTTAATTTTTCTGTCACTATTTTAGTGAACATCACCAGTTGAATAAGCTATGGTAAGATACATCAATTATCGAATAGAATTTTTTGCGTGAATATTATTATGTCCAAACATCAGCCTCACCCTACTTCAAACCAAAAGATAATCCCCATTACGGTAAGCTATGGCGATGGTGAAGGGCCTGTGATTATGGAGCATATTCTTTCTATTTTGCAAGCAGCCGAGGCCAGAATATCTATCAACAGCATTGATATTGGTGAGAATTTCTATAAGCGCGAACATTATAATGGCATACCTGACTCTGCTTGGAAAACCATCACTGCCCATCCAGTTATTTTGATGGCACCTTCTGCCAAACCACACGGGGATGAATATCGTGAGTTACAACAAACACTTTGCAGCGCGTTAGAGTTACACACTATCATTGCGCCTCTTTCGCATAGACCGCACCATTCTGTATTGGTTGGAAGAAATGAATCTGCATTTCAACGCAATCTTGCCTATCGTTTACAAGATAATGCATTGGAAGAAATTCGTTTATTTACCGATAAGCAAACTGGGAATCTTATTCGCCATGCACTCACTTGCGCCAACATCATGCAAAAAGACCATCTATTCACGGTAACATATAGCCCAACAGCACTTTCAGCTCACCGCCTGAAGGAGCAAGCCGAGAAAGTGCTAATGCATCAGCACGCAATCAATTATTATGAATATACAGGCACACTGGCTGAATTTATGAGTAATAAGTCGAAAGAAAACTGTGTTGTTATCTCGCAAGAGAATGGGTTACTTAATAGCATTAAACTCATGCAAGATGCTCACCGCAGGGGCATTGGATATCTTGGTGAGAACTATATTCTCTTCAGTAGCACGTCACATAAAGCAAGTTTTGAAGGACAATTACACGCTGCTATTTTAATGCTTCTTTTTCTAGGTCAATACGATGTTGCCTCCAACCTGCATTTAGCATGGGACAAAGCTCTCCAAGAAAACCCAACACTCCAAACAGAATCGCATGATAATTTTGCAACCGCTATGCTTGCTGCACTAAGCACTATAAAGGAAGAAAAGCCAGACTATATTTATAGCCCTCTTCCTCACGTTGAGAACACTGAAAAGAAAATAGACACACACAACAATGCTAACAAGCAACTCATCGGCATAGAGCTAACGCTTTCACTGGATGGCGAATGCGCCTTTGATTCATCACATGATGTAGCTACTATTTTAGAAGAAGTATGCAAAGAACTAAACCTCCAACCTCAGCTGATGGCAACCAGAGGCTTTACCATATGGCCATCAAGTGAGAACTACCCATTCAACAATAATGATTATTTGACCATTCGTTTTTTATCTAATACTACACCCAAAGCAGCATCCACGGATGAAATACACCTATTGCTGGAAGGTTTATCGCAAGCTAGCATCACCGCGAGTGCAATACGGCATTTATACCTTTATGGTGAACATGTTGGATTTTCGATTTAGTGAGTTTACTTGCTCAGCATCGCACGTGCATTTAAAAAGCCACGCTCTGTCACGGTAGACATCCCCATCGAAGCTGTTCGATAGGTATTATAAGACTCATATATTTTCTTAGCAATCGGGCTTTCATCCGCCACAGATGCCACCACTTCTTCTGCCATGGAAAAGAAAGCTTTTAATACATCTTTAGGATAGACGCGAATATCCACTTTATATTCGTGCTTCATTCGCTGATATGCATGAATATTATTCGCATGATATTCTGCTGCCATAATTTCATTTTCAGTAGCACACGCAACTTTTACAATTTGCTGCAAATCACTCGGAAGTTCATCATAGGCTTTTTTATTCACCATCAACTCTAATGTTGGACCACCTTCTTGAAACGCAGGGCCATAATAAAATTTTGAAACACGATGGAATCCAAGCGATAAATCATTCCACGGCCCCACCCATTCGAGCGCATCAATCACTCCTGACTGCATGGCTGTAAATAACTCTTGTGGTGGAATCACCTGCGCACTTCCACCAAGGCGAGAGAAGACCTCCCCTCCCAAACCGGGAATACGCATTTTTAGCCCTTTAATATCTTCGCGGCTATGTAGCTCTTTGTTAAACCAACCACCCATTTGGCAGCCTGTATTTCCAGCCGGAAAAGACTTTAAACCAAAGGGCGCATAAAGCTCGTCCCAAAGTTTTTGTCCGCCACCAAAATATAACCAACCATTTTGTTCTTGTAGGGTAAGACCACCCGGAACGCCACAAAAGAAGGCAGTTGCCTTGCTTTTATTTAGCCAATAATAAGGCGCACAATGCCCCATTTCTGCTGTTCCTTGCGAGACAGCATCAAACACTTCCATCGCTGGCACTAACTCACCACCGCCATAGGCTTTCACTTCCAACCGCCCTTCAGAAAGTCTCGTTATACGCTCAGCAAGCCTGACTGCACCCGTGCCAAGTCCAGGCAATAGTTTTTGCCAAGTCATGACCATTTTCCATTGGCGTTTGCCAGAAAGAATAGCAGGCGATGATTCTGCCTTGGCGGCTAGACCTGTGGCAGCAAGTGCTGCACCTGCCATACCCGCTTTAATTAAATGACGTCTGGCAAGTTTTTTCATTGTCTATTAACCATAATACCAAGGTGCTAAGAATGAGTATGCCAACCATACAATAATCGCAAGTGGCGCACCCGCCCTTAAGAAGTCTGAAAACTTATAATGCCCCGGCCCCATCACTAGCAAGTTGGTTTGATAACCAATTGGTGTCAGGAACGAACAGTTGCTTGCAAAAATAACCGCATAGACAAAAGGCTCATAAGGCACATTTAACTCTTGTGCTGTGCCTACAGCAATCGGCGTAAATAATACCGCGGTAGCATTATTACTAAGAATATTCGTTACCACTACCATCATCGCAAACAAGGCCGACATTACCGTATATGGTCCTGCACCATCCATAACATCAATAAGTTGGTGCGCCAAATAAGTAGCACCACCTGTCGCCTGCAACGCAACACCAAGCGCTAATGATGCAGCAACAATAAAGATAACTTGACTATCCACTGCTCGTCTTGCTTGGCGAATATTCAAACAACCCGTTAGAATAGTCAAACCCGCACCAATGAAAGACGTAATCACAATCGGTACAGCATCAATGGCGGCCAAGCCCACTACACTTGCAAAAATAATCCCTGCAATCGGTGCTTTGCTACCTGAATGCACTTCTTCTGTTAACCATTCCAGCAATAGTAGGTCTTTGCTTTCCTGAAGCATCATCACATCTTGACGCTTACCAACCACTAATAACACATCACCTGCAGCCAGCCTTATTTCTGAAATACGAGAACGAATCACGCGTGAGTGACGCTGAATGCCGAGCACCACGCAATGATGATTATGGTGGAAAGCAATTTGCTCTAATGTTCTGCCAATCATCCGTGAAGCAGGCGTAATGATAACTTCCGCTAGATTAATATCTTCATCCACCTCATCTTCATCGTCAATATCGGTGATCTTCTCAGCACCAGGAAGGTTTTGCAATAAGGTTGAAGGAGCTTTTGATAAGAGCTGTCCGATCTCTTTTCTGGTAGCGGCTACAATCACAATATCACCACTTCTTAATACTAAGTCATCTTCAAATGGCGGCAAGAAAGCATGCTCGCCTCGCTGAATCATACGAATCGTAATA
>CAYGTX010000063.1:0-8395 GCA_964352935.1 uncultured Rickettsiales bacterium
CACTCGTCACTGGCGCAACAGGTGGAATTGGCGAAGCGATTGCCAAATCACTTCATGCTCAGGGTGCAAGCGTTGTGCTTTCGGGTCGTCGTGAAGAAAAGTTGCAAGAGCTTGCAGATGCGCTGGGTAGTCGAGCTTTTGTTTTAAAGGGTGACCTTGCTGATAAAGAGCAGATCAAAAACTTATTTGATGATGCAGAAGCGCTAGCTGGTGCGATAGATATTCTTGTATGCAACGCAGGTGTGACGAAAGATAATTTAGCACTTCGTATGAAAGATGATGAGTGGCAAACCGTGTTGGATGTAAACCTAACCGCTTCTTTCTTGCTGAATCGTGCAGCATTTAAGAAAATGATGAAACGCAAAACAGGACGTATTATCAACATTACGTCAGTGGTTGGTGTGACTGGTAATCCGGGTCAGGCGAATTATGTTGCCTCTAAAGCAGGATTAATTGGTATGAGTAAGTCGTTGGCTTCTGAAGCTGCCTCGCGTGGAATTACTGTAAATTGCATTGCGCCAGGTTTTATTAAGACTCCGATGACTGATGCATTAAATGAAAAACAACAAGAGAAAATTACCAGCACCATTCCTGCGGGAACCTTTGGTTTGCCTGAAGATATTGCTGCTGCTGCATTATTCCTTGCGAGTGATGAAGCGCGCTATATGACAGGTCAAACACTGCATGTGAATGGTGGTATGTTAATGATCTAGTGACGTTTTCGTTGACTAGATAAATTTTGTACCTATGATGGCTAGCCAGTTTAGGTATTAATAATTTATAAATAACCTACAACCCAAAATATTAGGAATAAGTATATGAGCCAGGTTTTAGATCGCGTTAAAAAAATTGTTGCTGAGCATTTAGATGTTGAAGAAAGCAAAGTAGCAGAAAATTCAAGCTTTATTGATGATTTAGGTGCAGATAGCCTAGACCAAGTTGAGCTTGTGATGGCATTTGAAGAAGAGTTTGGTATTGAAATTCCTGACGAAGATGCTGAAAAAATCGTAAATGTAGCTGATGCAGTTAAGTTTATCGATGCAAATGCTAAAGCTGCGTAATTTCGTTAGCTTTTAGTTTTTATCCGTTAATTTATCCAAAAAATTGGTAAGCTATGAGACGTGTTGTCGTCACAGGGTTGGGTTTAGTTACACCACTCGCTAATGGTGTTGAGCCTACATGGAAACGCATATTGGATTCAAAATCTGGTATTCGTACCATTGATCGTTTTGATGTGTCAGATCTTCCTGCAAAAATTGCGGGTATCGTTCCTGGTGCTGATGAAGAAGATGGGTTCAATGCAGATGATTGGATAGCGCCAAAAGAACAAAAGAAAATGGATAGATTCATCATCTATGGTATTGCGGCTGCAAAGCAAGCGCTTGATGATGCGGGTTGGAGACCTGAAACGGAAGAAGAGCAGTGTAATAGCGGTGTTCTCATCGGTTCGGGTATTGGTGGATTGCCTGCTATTGAGGCTGCTTCTATCTTGGTACATGAAAGAGGCCCTCGCAGGTTGAGCCCGTTCTTTATCCCGTCAAGTCTGATTAATTTAGTTTCAGGCCATATTTCGATGGAATATAAGCTTCGCGGCCCTAACCATGCGGTTGTAACTGCATGCTCTACGGGCGCACATGCTATTGGTGATGCTGCACGTATTATTCGTGCTGGTGATGCTGATGTGATGGTAGCTGGTGGTACTGAGGCGGCAACATGTCGTATCGGTATGGCTGGTTTTGCTGCTGCAAGAGCTTTGTCAACCAGCTATAACGACACTCCAGAGAAAGCGTCTCGCCCTTGGGATAAAGGTCGCGATGGTTTCGTGATGGGTGAAGGTGCGGGTATTGTTGTGCTTGAAGAATATGAGCATGCCAAAAAACGTGGTGCTAAAATTTATGGTGAAATGGTTGGTTATGGTCTAACTGGCGATGCGCACCATATTACGGCGCCGCATCCTGAAGGTGATGGTGGATTCCGTGCAATGAAAATGGCATTGAATCGTGCAGGTTTAAACCCTGAAGATATCGATTATGTGAATGCACATGGAACATCCACCCCATTGGGTGATGAAATTGAGCATGGAGCAGTAAAGCGTCTCTTCGGCTCAGCGTCTGAAAAACTTTCTATGTCATCGACAAAGTCATCTATTGGGCACTTATTGGGTGCTGCAGGTGGTGTTGAAGCAATCTTTTCGTTATTAGCTATGCGCGATAACGTAGCACCGCCAACACTAAACCTAGAAAATCCTTCTGATAGCTGCGATTTAGATTTAGTACCATTGAAGGCAAAAGAAAAGCCTATCAATGCAGTGCTATCTAATTCATTTGGCTTTGGTGGTACCAACGCATCCGTTGTATTTAAGCGAGTTTAAATCATGCTAAAGAAGCTCTTTATTGTATCGCTGGTCTTGCTAGCGATAGGAGCTGCTTGTTTGGTTGCTATTTGGAACTGGTCTGAGCATTATTTTACCACACCTAATCAGCTGACAGAAGATGTTACCGTGATTGTTCCAAACGGAGCTTCGCTTTCACGTATTGCTGAGTTGCTCGCTGAAGAAAATGTGATTCGCTATCCGCGTGTGTTTACATTCATTATACAAATCAAAGACAAAACCGTTGCATTGCAAGCGGGTGAGTATCGTTTTGAGTCTCGTATTAGTCCAAGCCAAGCATTTAATAAGCTGGTAACGGGTGAGACATATGTGCGGCAACTGACGATTCCTGAGGGTTTGTCTACGCCTGAAGCACTTGAAATAATCAATAACAGCTATGGTCTTCTGGGAGAAATACCACAAGGTATACAAGAAGGAACATTACTGCCCGAAACCTATCATTATCATTATAGCCTAACTAAAGATCAGATGATTAAGCGTATGCAGCAAGCGATGCGACAAGTTGTAGATGAGTTATGGGAGGGGAGAGCAGAGAATCTGCCTTTTAAAACCATTCAAGAAGCACTTACGTTGGCATCTATTGTTGAAAAAGAAACTGGTGTTGATGCTGAGCGTGAGCGTGTTGCGGCCGTGTTTATTAATCGTTTAAGAAAGAATATGCGCTTACAATCTGATCCAACCGTTATTTATGCACTTACTAAAGGTGAATACCCCTTGGGGCGTTCACTTACAAAGAAAGATCTGCAGGTGCCATCTGAATATAACACTTATGTCACATTTGGTTTGCCGCCAGCGCCCATTGCAAACCCTGGTCAAGCTGCCATTGCGGCTGTATTAAATCCGATTGAGAGTGATGAATATTATTTCGTTGCAAATGGAACGGGTGGGCATGCTTTTTCTAAAACTCTTAAAGAGCACAATCGTAACGTTAGTAAATGGCGTAAGATTGAGCGAGAAAGAAAACTATCGCAACCCACAACAGCAGGTCAATAATGGTTCTTTTAGCGACAATAGCCGCTTTGCTATCCTATATTGTTGGTAGTATCCCTTTTGGCCTCATTATCACTAGGGTTGCGGGTCATGGTGATGTACGAAACATTGGCTCTGGTAACATTGGCGCTACTAATGTGCTTCGAACAGGAAAGAAATCATTAGCTATACTCACCCTTTTGCTTGATGCAGGCAAAGGCGCATTAGCCGTTTGGTTTATTGGGAATGAGATGGGTGGTGGCATTTTTATACTTATTTCAGCCGTCTCGGTTGTGATGGGGCATATGTTTCCAATATGGCTTAAAGGAAAAGGTGGCAAAGGTGTGGCAACTGCGCTTGCAGTGTTTGCTGTGGTTATTTGGCCGCTTGCAGTTGTGGCATGTGCAATATGGTTAGCGACTTTTTTACTCAGCAGAATTTCTTCACTTTCTTCACTTCTTTCAATGGCTTCAGTAATGATTTCTGTGTGGTTTACAGGTCATGACCAGTTAATTATTACTATAAATATTATCGCACTTGCCGTTATTATTCGTCACAAAGAGAATATTGCAAGGCTCTTAAAGGGTGAAGAGGCTGTTTTTAAGAAAGGCTAAGTGCTAATAAGGGGCACTGATTCGCTGTTTATTTATCTTCTTTATCGGTGTTTTTGCCTGAGCCCATGACGTTGAATGGATCAAATAACTTCATGGTCTGGCTGAATAAATTCATGTTTTGTTGCGCAACTTCTTCAAAGAATTTCACTTGAGGTGTTTCACCGTTAAAGCTGCCCTCTATATTTTTGCGCATTTGTTCCTGGTTTTGTAAGAAGTGATTCATTGCATTTTCAAGGTAGTGTGGAACTACTTGCCCAAGGTTATCATCATACATTGCAATTACTTGGCGTAAAAAACTGGCGGGTAGCAAGCTTGCGCCTTTGCCCTCTTGCTCAACAATAATCTGTGTTAAGATGGCGTGTGTCAGGTCTTCTTCACTTTTTGCATCTTTAACAATAAAGTCTTCTCCACGCTTAATCATATCACATAAATCTTCAAGCGTGATGTAGCAACTGGTTTGCGTGTTGTACAATCTGCGATTTGCGTATTTTTTTATGAGAATTACTTCGTTATGATGTTTAGACATGCAATATGCTCAATTATAATGATTTTATAAGGCTATTCTCGCTTTAATTGCGCCTATTGTCAATCAAGAGCTTTAAAGCGATTGAATGAAGGGGTGATTCGATGTTTATATGAGAGTAAAATATATGATCATTAATGGTAATTGCAAATAGGTGGGCGCCTGATGAATGAAAAAGAAGATGATATAAATGCTGTGGTGGAAGAGTTCTTCTCGCTTTGGCAGCAGCAATGTTCAACGCATTTGCATACGGCAGGAACCGTATCAGGCATGTTAGGATTATTAGAAAAGAATTTAGATATACCTGCAGGATTCCAGCAAGGAAAAGAGGGCGGAGCATCTAAAAACGGAGCATATTATAATGACATTTTCGATGATGCCACTACAAGCATATTTCGCTACATGGTGGCACAGTTGCCTAAGCGCGGAGCAGGCGATGCTAAAGAGCCAAATAAGTGCGCAGACATGGAGTAAGCACCTTCAAGATAAAGCTGTCGAGCTAGAAGTGAAGATGGCTCGCTTTGAGAGTGGTAAGTTGCGCCAAGCATTAAGTGACCATATGAATGAAGAATGGCAGCAACTCTGTGAGGGAGCAATTGTTGGCTGTAAGGCGCAAAAGCAACATTATGAAGATGGAAGTGGTCATGTGGTGTGGCAGGAAGGGTCTGCTAAATTGATTGACTATTGCCCAGAAAGTAGTGGTTATCCAATACTGGTCATACCTTCGCTTATAAACCGCGCATATATATTAGATCTTCATCCAAACTGTAGTTATTTAAAGTTTCTAGTTGAAAAGGGCTATCGTCCATTTTTGATGGAATGGAATGATCCATTACAACAAGAGGCGCATTTTAAACCAGAGGACTACGTAAAGAACTATCTATTGAAGGCGGTTGAGAGGGTGGTTGAAACTACAGGCATGCCCGTCTTTGTTTTAGGTTATTGTATGGGAGGGGTGCTGGGTTTAGGGTTGGCAATGCTTGTGCCAGAAAAGATTCAAGGGTTAATATTATGTGCAACGCCCTGGAATTTTCATGTAAAAGAGCAAACACGTATCGATTTAAAGAAAGAAGATTTGTCGCGCCTAAGAAATATTTTACAGAAACATCAGACAATTCCTGCTGAAATCGTGCAGGTTTTGTTCTACTGGTTGTACCCTGATATGGTGCGTCAGAAGCTAAAGCGCCTTGCTTATTTAGGTGGTAATGCAGATGGCATTTCATTGGCGATGGAGCGCTGGGTCAATGATGGTATTGGTTTAACGCGAGGGTGTGCAGAAGCGTTCTGGCTTTCGTGGATGCAGGAAAATCAACTTTACCAAAATCGTTGGTATATAGGTGATATAGCGGTGAATCCTGCGCAATTACGTGCAAATTTGCCAGTTCTCTGTGTTGTGCCTACTAAGGATAGAATTGTTCCTTCAACTTCATCGTTGGCAATATCTAATGCATTGCAGCAGCGTTCTAGCGGTGAAGCCTCTATTAAGTCTATCACACCAAATACTGGGCATGTTGGTATGATGGTGGGTCGTTTAGCGCGAGAGGAGTTTTGGGATCCATCACATGAGTGGATGGCTGCCATTCTAGCTAGCTGATTGGTTTTCTGGAAGGTTAAGAAAATCAGATGGTGTTAGAATATGTGTGTTGTTTAAATCGCCATTGAGCGTTAATAAATCTTTCTGGCTGGTTATAAGGAATTGTGCCTTTCCATTTTGAGCCAGTTCTAATAAAATATTTTTAGAAGCATCATCAATAAAAGGATGTCTTTCGACAATTTCTACATGTGTAGAAATTTCTTTGAATAATGCTAAAAATTTCTCTCTGGTTGGGCGATCTAGGTACTTATCGAAGCGTTCGCTAAGTATCATCTGCTCCAATGCTACATAGCTGTTGCGAGAGCGTAATACAGTGCCGTTACGAAATGCAAATTCAACAGCTTGATTAGGCACTGAATCTTCCCACAAGGCGTGACCAATCATTGTATTTGTATCAATTACTACTCTCATTCCTAGTCCCACTGTTAGTATATTTTAAAATATAACTATCGTCCTTGGCCGTTTGGTTTATTAAGTTTGCCAATAAGGCTCTGCATCATTTTTGTGTCTTTCTCTTTTTCTTCTTTCTGTTGTTTCATCGACTCAAACTTTGCTTGATTATCCATCAGAGCTGCAATGAGTTCAATGTCTAACTTATCACGACTCATGCCCTGTGCTATGGCTTTGGCTCTTAAAGCCTGACATGTTTGAAGAAATTCTTCTACTTTGGCTGTATGTAATGCGTTTTTAAGCTCGGTTTCCTGTTCTTCCTCTTGCAGGATTGAGGCTAGAAGGTGATTGAACTGCTCTTTGTCTAGTCCATTTGCTAATGCTTCGCCACGTAATGTTTCGCATAGCTTTAGAAATTCCTCAATACGATCACGAAAACTATTATCGGAAGAAGAGTTAGAGTTGTTGTCGGTTGAAGGATTGTTGTCGTCCATAGTGAACTGCTTGCCTTGCTAATAAAAAATTGTTTCTAAAGATGTTATTCTTTTATATCGTCTTTTGTTTCGTATTAATAATGAATTAAAGTCTTACAATAAAGATAAATCAATCATTTAAATTCATCTGTCACAAAAATATAATAAAAAGATGCTTTTTATCACTATTTGCAGTTTAGCGGATAACAGAAGATGAGTTTTTGTCTTTTTTGATGGATTTTCTGTTTTTTGATTTGCTGGTAGTAAGGCGAATAGCTTTCAGGTGGTCGCAGCGATATTGCAGTGCCATTTTTTCTTTTAAAATTTCGGAAGCTTGGCCTTTGCCATGCTCCAAAATATAGCCATAATCGTCGGGATAAAAGCCGCCCTCTTTAAGGGCGCGCTTAAATTCAGGCATGCGATGCCCGCGAACCGCAATGTAAAAGAATTCTTCATCACCTTCGGCGTTCTCAAAAACAACGTAGTTTACGCAAACATATTGTTTGTCTAATAAATTAGAAGGAATGTTTTTCATCATTAATGCGCCAAACGCGTTAAACTATTAATTGAAGCATCTTAGCAATAAAAGCACAAGAATACAAGCAATAGCATGGATTGGTGCATATGTTATTTTTCGCTGCCAAAGCGCTTCATCAGCTCTTGCCCAACAAAACTACGGTTGGTTGTTTCGGGGTTTAACCCTAAATCAGACTTTACTGATAATGTAACTAATAATAGCTCTGCAAAAGTTGTGCTATGTTCCGGAATAAATAAACGTTTGTTTTTCATGGTTTTACTAAAAGTCCCTATTCAATATCCTTTTTGGTGTTAACTATAATATCGCACATAAATATTAAAGATTTATTAACAATTGAAATTTTATTGAGTGAAAAGCAAAATTAAATAATCTCGTTGTAAAATCATCCAATTCTGTTATGTTTCGCCTAACTATTATCTTAGATAAATGTGCGGATATATCGTTGTGACAAATATTGTTGCCATTTCAAGTGACCATGCTGGCTTTGATTTAAAAGAGATACTAAAGCCGGTGGTTGAAGAACTTGGCTTTAGCTATAAAGACCTTGGTGGGCATGATACAAACTCTGTGGATTACCCAGATATGGGTAAGTTAACAGCAGATGAAGTGGCATCGGGTGCGGCAAAGTTTGGTATCGTTATTTGCGGTTCAGGCATAGGAATTAGCATTGCAGCTAACCGAAATATAGCAGTGAGAGCAGCGCTCTGCCATAATGTTTACATGGCCGAAATGGCAAGAAAGCACAATGATGCTAATATTCTGGCACTTGGTGCGCGTGTGATAGATGTGCCAACCGCAATTGACTGCGTCAAAAAATTTCTTTCTACCGAATTTGAAGGCGGACGTCACAAAGTGCGTGTAGAAAAGCTGAGCCAAAATTAAATAAAAATAATTAGGAATAA
>CAYGTX010000064.1:0-8251 GCA_964352935.1 uncultured Rickettsiales bacterium
AGCGAATAAATACATGCACTTCTTGGTAAGTTGCTGCGTCACTTTTTTGCTGAGAAAGACGAATACGATCTTCTGGAACACCAGTGCGTTGAATGGTTTGAATCACACCTTTTGCTTTACTCATTGCAGCCTCTTCTCCTGAGTCAAAATAGTCACCATTTTCAGGATAAATTGAAACAACATCATAAAAAGGCACATCAACATGTTTCTCTGCTTGGGAAACTGCACGTGCTAATGCACTCTCATAAGGTACAACTTTTTCAGTAAAGCGAATGACAACAAGAGGCTTATCAGTTGCAGCAAGTTCAGCAGGAGCAGCATCTTGGGCATGCACCGCATGAAAAAAAGGAAGAATAAATAGTGTGGTTAACAGAATGCGTGCAGAACGATAAAACAACATTAGAATATTTCCTTATTCAAAATTTTCTCTACTTTAGTCACACCATCTTATTTTTGCAAGATGTCTGTGCATGCAAACTAAAATTAGAATGATGCCTGTGAGCTTCATTAGCGTCATTGCTAATTTAGCACATGTATGGAATTAATAACTAGAAATTATAAATTGAACTTGACGCGTGCTACTGCAATCGCTTATTAGTAGTATAGGGTTTTCATGTAGATTTCTTACTATTTTCAATCGAAAAATTGTACATCTTCGGAGTGTATACGTGCGTATATTCAAATTTTATTTATCGTCTTTTTTAGCAGTAACATTGCTGATTATTTTTTCATCAAATGTAGCTTCGGCTGGTGATGTGGTGAATGTAACCGTTGGTAAAAACCAAGCGGAAATTATTACTCTCCCTCAAAATATGACCAAGGTCATTATTGCTGATCGTAAAGTAGCGGGGGTGGTAAAACACAGTGCACGTAAAGTTTCGATTATCGGGCATGATATGGGTAGTACGGATATTCGCTTTATGAATGGTGGTCGTATTATTCGTCAAGTGAACGCAGTGGTAACCCAAGATTATCCATCTATTCGCAAAACCCTTAAAGAGCTTTTCCCCAATGAAAATGTTGAAGTAAAGCCTTTGCAGCAATCCATTGCATTAACCGGAACGGTTTCAAATGCAGAAGCGGCACGTAATATCGTGAACGTGGTTGAGAAAATTCTTGGTCAACAAAGTGAAGTAGAAAACTATGGCGACAAAGGCATCGTTAACCTTATGAAATTGCGTGATAGTCAGCAAGTAATGTTGCGCGTTCAAGTGGGTGAAATTAAGCGTGACGCCATTAAAAATATGGGCTTAGGTGCGCATGCGGTTTTAAGCCAAGGTAATGCAGTATTGGGTGCGCTAGAAAAAGACTCGCTTTTTAAAGTATTGGCAGAGCCAAACCTAGTCGCTATTTCGGGTGAAACTGCTGACTTCCTAGCAGGTGGTGAAATTCCGCTTCCTGTACCACAGGGTGATGGTAACATGTCAGTCATTTATAAGCCATTTGGTGTGGGTGTGAAATATACGCCTTTCGTATTAAGCGATAAGCGCATTCGTTTGATTGTTGAGTCTGAAGTGTCAGAAATTGGCGATAGAGTGCCAATGGTAGCTAATAGCTATTCCATTCCTTCTTTCTCAACACGTAGAGCGAAAACAACAGTAGAGCTTGCTCCTGGTGAAAGTTTCATGATTGCGGGATTAATGAGTGATAATCAGTCTACTAATATTAGTGAAGTGCCTGGTTTAGCAAGCATCCCTGTTCTTAGTGCGCTTTTTAGAAGTGTAGAATATCAGCGCAATGAAACTGAGCTAGTGATTGCGGTAACGCCTTATTTAGTAGATCCAATTCAGCATAAAGATCTTTCGCTTCCAACGGATGATTTCAATACACCGGGCATGGTGGAAATGTTCCTTTTTGGTGAGTTAGGTGCAGAGGATAACGACAACACTCCACCAAGCTATCATAATAATGAGCAGCTTGAAGGTAATGTTGGCTACATGCTAGATTAATAAAATACGTGAATTAGGACGTTGATGAATATGAAAATACTTTCTTTGCCACTCATAGCTTTAGGCTTGTCTTTAAGTGCGTGTTCAGGTGCTAATCTTAATGATGATGCATTTGCTCCCAAAGGCAATGTGGATGCGATTTTAAGTGCTTCTTCAGAGAAGGTTAAGTTTTCGGTTGAAGACGAATTAGCATTGCAATCACTCGAGGATTGGATAAGAGAAGATGCGCCAACGCGTGCGGTTGTTTCATGTGTTGATTCTAGTGATACATGTAGCGCAGTACGTTCGGTTTTAAAAGAGAATCAAGTGTCATTTAATTTGGTTGATGGTGATAGTTATCAAGTAGAGCTTGTGTATGAGCGCATAGTGGCTAAGCCTTGTAATCCACAATTTCGCAGTAATCACAATAATTCTGATAACTTAAATCACCCAGCATTTGGTTGTGCGATAGCCATGAATGTGGTGCAAATGGTGAATGATTATAGGCAGTTTACAAATCCTGCTGAAGGTGATGGTGTGGATGCGGAAATGGGCGTGAAAACAATCCGTCGCTACCAAGGCATTAACGATCCTTATTATCCCTATTAATCACTCAGTGATTATGGTATAAAGAGGGAAGCAGAAGGTGAGAGTGAGACGGGGAATTGGAATTAATCAGCTAACTTAAGCGGAGTATTACAATGGAACAAGCGACACTTTATTCACTTCTGGATAAATATGACGAAGCGTGGGAAGCAATGCGCCAAGAGCGTATTTCTGGGCTTTCAGCCCAACATATCAAACAAGAAAATAGCAGCAATTTTCGTCCGCTTTTCATGCGGATTGCTGATCTATCTTTTCAAATCATCGAAGGCTACCAAGAACATAAAGGTACACATATTGTGCCGATTGTTGATGGTTTAGAAAATCGTTTAGATACCGATGCTATCAGAACGCAGCTTGCTACAAAATATGCAGATGCTTAAGAACTAGCGGTTAATCCGCCAGTTCTTTTGAGCGATTTGCTGCAGCTTCTGTCGTGCGCTGAATGAGTGATGGTAACTCTGCCATTAAAACGTTCAATCCAGCTTCAGTCGTGCCTTTTGGACTGGTGACTTGCTCTCTTAGCTCGCCTGCTGTTTTTTCCGAATCAAGCGCCATTTCCGCACTACCAACGATGGTTGAATAAGCCAGTGCTTTGCTCATTTCCTTAGGAAGTCCAAGTTTGAGTGCGGCTTGCTCTAATGCTTCAAAGAAGTGGAATACATAAGCAGGACCACTGCCTGATACTGCAGTAACAGAGTCCATTTGGTTTTCTTCTTCTAGCCAGAATGCTTGACCAACTGCGCTGAATAATTCTTGTGTTACCTGCTTTTGCTTGTCGCTTACATTATGGTTTCCATAAAGTGCTGTTACGCCTTTATTGACAAGCGCAGGCAGATTAGGCATCACTCGAACAATTGCATATTCATCGCCAAGATGCTCTTCAAAGAATGCGATGGTCTTGCCCGCAGCAATAGAGATAAACAATGTATCTTTAGTGCAGTGCTCTTTGTAGGTAGGAAGTACATCAGCCATCATTTGTGGTTTAACGGAAAGCTGCACAATATCAAACCGATAGTCGCTTGGAAGCTTCTCGAATGAATCAACCACTTCAATGCCATAATCCTTTCGAAGAATTGCTGCCATATCTGCATTAGGTTCAATGGCGGTGATGGTGCTTGCTGCTCTTCCTTTTCGAATATATCCACCAAGAAGGGCGCTGCCCATTTTGCCGCAGCCAACTAAAAGTAAGTTTTGAGTCATTACTTATTTCCTTTTTTTGTATTCAATGTTTTCTCAACTGCATCTAAACGCGCTTTTAGAAGTTCATTTTCTGCGCGAGCTTTCTCAGCCATTTGGCGTACTACATCAAACTCTTCACGCGATACCATGTCGCCTTTAGCGACAAGTTGCTGAACGTATTCTTTGACGCTTTGATCAAATTTCTCACGCATATCAGCAGCAGATGAAAAGCCCTGTTGCATAAAGTTGCCAGCAATTTTACTCATATCTTCAAAAAATGATGGATTATTTGCCATGATGTACTTCCTTTTATTATGTCGCTTCACTATAACAGATGCATTGTCATCTACAAGGGGAGTGCCCATGTTTTTTAGTTATCCAGAAATTGATCCTATCATCTTTTCGATTGGTCCCCTTGCGGTACGTTGGTATTCGCTAGCATATGTTATTGGTATTGCTGGAGGTGGGATGTATATTGATTACTTAAATAAAAAAGCACCAAGCTACCCCCAATTTAAAGCCTTAGACGATTTACTAGTCTGGGCAATTGCCGGCATCATTTTGGGTGGGAGGCTTGGCTATGTTATTTTTTATAATGGCGTTTATTACCTAGAGCATCCTCTCGAAGCACTACAAATTTGGCAAGGAGGGATGTCATTCCATGGTGGACTTACGGGTTTAACGGTTGCCATTTTCTTGTTTAGTCGTAAACGTGAGATACCGTTTTTAGCATTAACAGATTTTTGTGCTGCGGCTGCTCCTATTGGTTTGGCGTTTGGACGCGTGGCAAACTTCATTAATGGGGAGCTTTATGGGCGGGTAACAAATGCACCCATTGGAATGGTTTTTCCACATGCAGGATCACTACCACGCCATCCAAGCCAATTGTATGAAGCTGCGCTTGAAGGCGTGGTGCTGTTTATCATTTTATTTTATGCAGCAAAAAAGGGAGCGCGTCATGCGCTTGGTTTATTATCAGGGTTATTTTTGTGTGGATATGCTATCGCAAGGATTATCGTTGAATATTTCAGAGAACCCGATGTGCAGTTAGGATTTATTTTTGCAGACTTCATCACCATGGGGCAGATTCTTTCTCTGCCTATGTTACTGCTTGGTTTCTATTTGATTCATTATTCAAGAACACACCGCATATGAGTTTAGAGAATTTTCTAAAAAAGCAAATATCCCAGCAAGGCCCTATAAGTATTGCAGAGTTTATGCAATTGGCACTCATGCACCCGCAGTATGGATATTATCAGAAACAGCAGCCATTTGGAGAAACAGGAGATTTTATAACAGCCCCAGAAATTAGCCAAATGTTTGGTGAAATGGTAGGGGTTTGGGTGGCATCTATCTGGCAGCAGCTTGGTTGCCCAAAAGACTTTTGTCTATTAGAACTAGGGCCAGGAAGAGGCGTGCTGATGGATGATGTGTTACGGGCAACAAAACATCTTGATGGCTTCCATAAGTGTGTGTCTGTTGTAATGGTGGAGCAAAGTGCTGCACTGCAGCAAAAGCAAAAAGAAAGACTTAATCCATGGAATATAAACATTCACTGGTTAAGCACAGCGGAAAAATTACCACGTAAACCAACCATTGTGATTGCGAATGAGTTTTTTGATGCATTGCCAATTCATCAATTTATCAAAACTCCACAAGGTATAAGAGAAAAACTCGTTGGATTAGATAATCATTCGCTCGAATTTGTGCTTAGCTCAGCCAATGCAAGTTTTTCCTATTTAGCACACTGGCAAGAGCAGATTGAGATGAATCAAGTAATAGAAACCTCTCCGGCATCTATTCATGTGATGGAGCAGCTTGCAGAACATATTTCACAAATGGGTGGCGCTGGGTTATTTATTGATTATGGTTATGAAATGCCAGCATTTGGAGATACACTACAAGCTGTAAAAAATCATAAATATCATGAAGTATTAAAAGATATTGGAGAAGCGGATATTACCGCTCATGTGAATTTTACTGCTTTGGCAGAAGCAGCTAAATTTACAGGTTGTAAACAACAGCAAGTCATCTCACAAAAAGATTTTCTAAAAAACATGGGTATCGAAGTAAGAGCAAAAGAGCTCTTAAAGAAGGCCAATGCGAAGCAAAAATTATCAATCGAATCGTCACTTCATCGCTTGATAGGTGACGCTGAGATGGGTAAGCTATTTAAGGTATTGATGGTAGCATAATTTGAATCATTTATTTTAGGTAAAGTATAATGACATCTAAACCAAAGCAACATATTGAAATATTAACATGTCCTGAAGCGCCAGCACTTCATCATATTACCTATGGTTTTTTCACACGTAATGGAGGGGTTAGTAAAGCGCCTTACGATAGTTTAAATGTGGGTCTTGGTTCAGATGATGTTTTAGAAAATATTATTGAGAATCGTGCGCGTGCAGCAGATTCATTTGGAAGCGTAACTGAAGAAAGTTTATGCACGCTTTATCAAATACATAGCAATAAAGTAGTGGTGGTAGATAAGCCATTTTCAAAAGATGAAAGACCAGAAGGCGACGCAATGGTAACAACCCAAGCGGGAATTATGCTGGGTATTTTAACAGCTGATTGTGGGCCTGTTTTATTTGCTGATCAAGAAAATAAGGTAATAGGTGGCGCGCATGCAGGCTGGAAAGGAGCGGTTAGTGGTGTGCTTGAAAATACTATTCGTACAATGGAAGAAATAGGCGCAAATAAAGAACATATAACAGCTTTTTTAGGCCCATGCATTCATCAAGAATCTTACGAAGTAGATAAAGTTTTTAAGCAAACATTCTTAGATTTAGCACAAGAGTATGAGCAATTTTTTATCGATTCAAAAGAACGACCAAATCATTATCAGTTCAACTTACCAGATTTTATTAAACATCGGTTAAAACAAACTGGCATTAAAGTAGTACATCAACTTGCATTAGATACCTATAATCAAGAGACTAGTTTCTTCAGTTTTAGGCGCAATACGCATCAGAAAATAGTTGGTTATGGGCGTGGTTTAAGCTCAATAATGATTAATAAATAACTTATTTTAATAATAGTTATCATTTAGTGCTTGACTGAGATTTAGTTATATATTAATAATCATTATCAACGAAGGGGCGTTATTAAATATAGCGTTTCACACAATCCTTAATACTCTCTTTTACTACTCTCTCTTTGAGGAGGTCTTGTCCCAGACCTCCTCATCTACTTAAAGCAAAATCTAAGAAATTGTGTGTATTTTTATTATCATAATAAAAACTCTACACCATAAATACACCCCTAATATACTTAGAATAATCACAATAAAAATACAACTTTAGATGGTTTTAATAAAATATTTATTGACCTAAAGTTGTAAGTTGTGCTAACACAACTATAGGTTTACTAATTAATATTAATATAGGTTCTTATGGTAGTGTAAATAATGGAACAGCAGCCTTTTAAAGTAAAATTCGAGCATAACACGACTCATATTACATATGATGAAAATATTGACCTTGATATTAATCAGGCTGTTTTTTTAAAGTCTGAGCTTCAAAAAGCACTGAAAAATACAGCGTCAATTCAGTTGGATATATCAAAAATAGACCTCATTACTACCCCCTCAATCCAAGTGATTCTAGCAGCAGCTATTGAGAGTAAAAAAACAGACAAAGCTTTTGTTGTTCTCATGTCGCAAAAAACAAAAAATAAGTTTCAATTAATGGGATTAGATAAAACCATAAATTAATGGACTGAGTAAAAATGGCAAAATTAGCATTAACTGTGGATGACTCTAAAACCATACGTGAAATTGTTTCATATACTTTCCAAGTTTTAGGCCTTAGCCACCAGCTTTAGCTGGTAAGTGGACTTTAGTCCGAATTTTTATTATACCATCATTATAATCTCCAAAAAGGTTGGCACGCAGTGGTGAAACCTTTTTGGAGATTATAATGATGTCGTACAGCACTTCTTCCCATGCCAAATTTCACCACCGTTACCATTTAGTCTGGATTACCAAGTATCGCTATAGAGTTCTCACTACGCCAATGAAAAAGCGCATAAGGGAAATCACGCGACAGATATGCGCCCAGATGGGTATTACCATATTAAATGGAATTTGTTCGTAGAAGTGCCGCCAAAGCATTCTGTAAGTGATGTTATGAGGCGTATTAAAGGTTGTACATCTCGAAAGATTCAACAAGAATTTCCTGAACTGCGAAAGCGATATTGGGGGAGGCGATTCTGGGCGAGAGGGTATTTCTCAACAACATCTGGAAATGTCACTAATGAAACGATACAAAATTACATTTTAAACCATCTTGATGAAAGTCACCCTACCGATGAAAATCGGTAGTGGTTGAGTTTGAAAACTGCTGGATTTGAAGTGCTGGAAGCAGAGGATGGAGTGCATGCACTTAGTGTGCTGGGTGATCAAAAAGTAAAACGGCTACCCTTTAGGGGACAGATCCTGTAGGAGGATTGTACTATTGAGGAGAATAGCAAATGACAGAACAAAAGCACGCTTTATAATTGGCTGAGCTTAAGTGACACAAGCAGATCTGGGA
>CAYGTX010000065.1:0-8234 GCA_964352935.1 uncultured Rickettsiales bacterium
AGCTGGATATGGAAATGGCATTCGCCACCCAAGAAGATGTGTTTGGCGTGATGGAGCCTGTATTGCGTGAGACTTTCAAAGAATTCTCAGATAAAGAAATTTCAGACGAAGCGTTTGTGCGTATTCCTTATGCTGAATCAATGCTCAAATATGGTAACGACAAGCCAGATTTGCGCAATCCGCTTATCATTAGCGATGCAACGGACGTATTCCGTGGTTCTGATTTCTCAATTTTTGCAAAGAACATTGAAAAAGGCGCGGTCGTACGAGCGATTCCTGCACCTAAAGTGGCAGGTGAGCCACGCAGTTTCTTCGATAAGAAAATTGCGTTTGCACAAGAGCTTGGAGCGCCCGGTTTGGGTTACATCATCTTTAACGAAGATGGTTCAGGCAAAGGCCCTATTGCAAAATTCTTGGACGAATCTCGCCTGAATATGCTCAAAGAAATTGCAGGTGTGGAAAATGGTGATGCAGTGTTTTTCTCAAGCGGAACGCCTGCTGAGGCTGCGAATATTGCAGGGCATGTGCGCACGCATTTAGGCAATGAGTTAAAGTTGATTGACGAAAATGTCTTTAAATTCTGCTGGATTGTTGATTTTCCTTATTTTGAATGGAGCGAAGACGACAAGAAAATTGAATTTAGCCATAACCCATTCTCTATGCCACAAGGTGGTATGAAAGCGCTTGAAGAAGCTAAAAGCAACGAAGAATTGCTGGCAATCAATGCGTGGCAATATGATATTGTGTGTAATGGCATTGAGCTTTCAAGTGGTGCAATTCGTAATCACCGCCCTGAGTTGATGTATAAAGCCTTTGAAATTTGTGGCTATGATAAGAGCGTGGTGGATGATAAATTTGGCGGCATGATTCGTGCATTTAAATTTGGTGCGCCTCCACATGGTGGGATTGCACCAGGGGTAGACCGCATGGTGATGTTGCTTGCAGATGAGCCAAATATCCGCGAAGTGATTGCCTTCCCAATGAATCAAAAAGCAGAAGATTTATTGATGAATGCACCCGCTACCGCTGACCCTAAGCACTTGCGTGAGCTTAATATTCAACTTTCCCATAAAGCCAAAGAAGCATTGGAAGAAAAAGCGGATAAGTCAGAAGGCGAAGCGGCTTAGTTTTCAATTTCTTATAATGATGGTGATAAACCCTTATGTTTTTATGCAAAAGGGTTTGTTTTCACTTGCGCTCATGCTTGATCTCGCATTACACTCATAGAAGAAATTATAACCGTTTTAGGGGTGTGGCATGAATCAACCAAAAATCTTTACAGCCATTGGGCTTATGAGTGGTACCTCTATGGATGGGGTGGATGCTAGCATTTTAAAAACCGATGGGTTGGAATATATTGAAATTGGGCAGTCCATTACCGTGCCTTATGACGATGCGATGCGTGTGCAGATTGTTGCTGCTATTCAAGGTAAAGCTGAAAAAGAAATGGTGGCGCGTGCCATCACCCTAAAGCATGTGGAGGCAGTGAAGCAACTGCTTGCTCAAACTGGCATGCAAGCTTCCGAGATAGATTTAATAGGTTTTCATGGGCAAACCATCGACCACCGCCCACATGAAGGGGTGACGGTGCAAATTGGTGATGGTGATCTTCTTGCAAAAGAAACAGGCATTGATGTGGTGTTTGATTTTAGAACCGCAGATGTGAAAGCAGGCGGTGAGGGTGCGCCACTCGTGCCAGTCTATCATCGTGCATTGATAGCCGAAATTGCCAAACCACTTGCAATTGTAAATATTGGTGGTGTGTCGAACATTAGTTGGGTTGGTGAAAAAGGCGAGATGATTGCCTTTGATACAGGGCCTGGCAATGCGTTGATTGATGATGTAGTGCATCAAGAAACGGGAAAATCATGCGATGAAGATGGTCAGATAGCGGCAAAAGGTGCGGTGGATGAGGCATGCTTAAGCCAAATGATGGCGCATCCTTATTTTGAGCGTAAACCACCCAAATCACTGGATAGAAACGAGTTTGCAGCCTGTGTTGAGACGGTATCTGCCCTTTCATTTGAAGATAAAGTTGCAACACTCACGGCATTTACAGCAAAATCTATTTTAAAAGCGTGCGATCATTTTCCGCTCGCGCCGCATGCGTGGTATATCACAGGTGGTGGGCGACATAATGCAACACTCATGGAAATGCTCGCAAAAGATTGTGTAGAATATGTGAAGCCGATAGAAGTGCTTGGGCATAATGGTGACAGTTTAGAAGCAGAAGCCTTTGCATATCTTGCGGTGCGTAGTAAGCTTGGTTTACCGCTGACGTATTCATCCACCACAGGTATTAAAGCGCCAGAGCTGACCGGCGGACGCTTCTGCGCAGCATAATAGCATTTCTCATTTAGTGTGATACGTTGTCAACTTTCGGCTCATGTAGATTTACTACATGTCACCTCGGTTTCCTAGTCTCACACTAAAGCAGAAACGCTATTTTATAGCTGAAAAGCTACCATTTTTGTTTTTTCTGTAACTAAACTTTTCAAGGAACGAGAATAAAGAAGATAGATCTATGACGACGAACGACCTTCTTGAAGATGTGCTTTGCCATGGTTTGAACATCGTGTTTTGTGGGACGGCTCTGGGTAAAGAATCATTCAAGCAACAAGCCTATTATGCTAAAAAAGGTAATCAATTTTGGCCAACACTTGCTCGGGTTGGTTTAACTCCTTTCGAGCTTGCACCGCACGAATATCCACGTATGCAAGAGTTTGGCTACGGTTTAACCGATATGTGCAAAATCGCCTTTGGCAATGATAGCGAGTTGCCCGTCAATGCCTTTGACGCTCAGAACTTTGAACAAAAGATTATGCACTATCAGCCAAATATATTAGCTTTTACCAGCAAGCGGGCGGCTTCTGAATATCTAGGTAAACCAGTCGGGCGGGTGGATTATGGTTTTCAGCGGGAAACCATAGGAAAAACGCGGCTTTTCGTGCTTAGTTCGCCTTCTGGCCTTGCACGGCGTTGGTGGCGTGAGGATGTATGGCAAAGGTTGGCAAGCCAACTATAAATATTTTTCGTAGAGGCTTCAGGAGAACATGCATAAAAAAAGCCCCCATATTGTGAGGGCTTTTTCCGTGTAACTTTTATGTGTAACTTGTTTACTCAACGGGAACAGCTTGACGACGACGACGGTCTGGGCGTGTTTTTTGTTGGGTATTGGCTTTTTCTTCCATGCGCATGTCAAGATAGTCTTCCACATGCTCTACCAATTGATCCATTGTTGAGCGATAGAAGTGATCTGCGCCCTCAACAACTTTATAGTCAACACCGCTGTTTTTTTGCTGCTGTAAGCGGCTAACTAAGCGGTTGGTGTCTTCAATATCAACGATGCTATCTTGATCGCCTTGTACTACAAGTCCGCGTGCAGGGCATGGAGAAAGGAAGCTAAAATCATATCCGCCAGCAGGAGGTGATACAGAAATAAAGCCTTCAAGCTCAGGGCGGCGCATTAAAAGTTGCATACCAATCCACGAACCAAACGAAAAGCCACCAATCCAAAATGAACTAGAGCTTGGGTTTTGAAGTTGCAACCAATCAAGTGCAGCAGCAGCATCGCTCAACTCGCCAATGCCATCGTCAAATGCGCCTTGCGAGCGTCCAACGCCGCGAAAGTTAAAACGTAATACAGAAAAGCCTTTGCGAACAAAGCTGTGGAATAGGTTGTATGCCACCTTGTTGTTCATGGTGCCACCGTGAAGTGGGTGCGGGTGTAAAACCAACGCAGCAGGTGCATTCTTGTGTTCAGAGGGGTGGTAACGTGCTTCAATACGTCCATCAGGACCGGCTAAAATAACCTCGGGCATTCTTTTTACCTATTTGAAATGTTGTCTTTAGTGCAATAATGCAGCTTAATTCATACCAAGTAATACTTGACTGAAATAGTGGGTTATACTATATGTACTGAGAGAATAGAGATGCGCTCCATCTTCAACCCACTGTGTTCATACAGCAAATTGCAAAAAAAGCAAGTTTTTTGCCGTAAAAAGCCGTGGAATGATGACGTGCATTTAAGAGTAGAGAGAAAATAAGATGATGAAAGCATTTCTGGAAGAGGTGGATTCCTTCTTTGATCGTGACCCTGCGGCAAGGTCTCGGGTTGAGGTGGTGTTGTGCTATCCGGGCTTGCATGCATTGTGGATGCATCATATCGCACATTGGTTATGGCAAAAACAGTTATGCTTGCTGGCGCGAGTGATTGCACAAATGTCGCGCTTTTTAACGGGGATTGAAATTCACCCCGGTGCAACGATTGGAAAGCGTTTCTTTATCGATCATGGTATGGGTGTGGTGATTGGAGAAACCTCCACTATTGGGGATGATGTAACAATTTATCATGGTGTAACACTGGGCGGAACATCGTTCCATGAAGGGATTCGTCATCCACAAGTGGGAAATAATGTCATTATTGGTGCGGGTGCGCAGCTTTTAGGGCCAATTACGGTGGGTGATGGGGCTAAAATTGGCTCAAACGCGGTGGTGGTGAATGATGTGGAAGTCAATCAAACCATGGTAGGTGTGCCTGCAAGACGTACCAAAACACGTAAGAGTGAATTGGCAAAGCATGAAGAAGAATTTGGTGCTTATGGTACTGAACAAGGTGCGATTGACCCAACCAAGCGTGATATTGAAAGCTTGATGGAAGAAATGCGTCGCATGAAAAAGCGTATCAAAGAATTAGAGGGTGGAGCAGGTGAAACGGCAAAGCAATGGAGTGCTAAACCATGAATCTTACCACAAAAGGACGTTATGCTGTGATGGCAATGGTGGATATTGCCCTGCAAGATGAGGGTAAAAAACCAGTGAAGCTTGCAGCGGTGGCGGATAGGCAAGAAATTGCGTTGAATTATCTTGAGCAGCTTTTTGTGAAATTGAGAAAAGCTGATCTTGTAACGTCGGTGCGCGGGCCAGGTGGTGGCTATGTGCTGTCTAAAGCGGTTGATGAAATGTTGATTTCAGATATTATTTTGGCGGTCGATGAGCCCATTAAAATGACGCGCTGTAATAGTAAGAAAGAAGAGAAAGCTAATGGTTGTATGCACGATAAATCATTCTGCGCTACTCACGCATTGTGGGATGGTCTTGGGCGACAAATATATAACTATCTTTCTTCGGTGAGTTTGAAAGATGTGTGCGATAAAAAGATTGTGGGCACTTCGATGCAGCATGCCACTGATTTGATTTTAGCAGAGGTAGCGCATGGCTAGAGCCTATCTCGATTATAATGCGACTGCACCTATGACTGAAGTGGTCAAGCAAGCCATCATTGAGCAAATGGATGGTCGTGCGCTTAATCCTTCTTCTGTTCATGGAAGTGGGCGACACGCGCGGGCAGTGATGGAAGCAGCGCGTCGTAAAGTGCAAGTGGCATTAAACGCGCAAGAAGCAGAGTTGATATTTACCGCAACGGGCACAGAGGCCAACCAACTAGCAGTGCTAGGAAGTGGCAGAAAGCGTGTGATTGCATCTGCGATTGAGCATCCTTCTGTGTTGAAGATGAAGGCGGTTTCAAACATTGCGCCTGTGAATCCGCAAGGTGTAGTGGATATTGTTGGGCTTGAAAAACTATTGCGCGCAGGGATGGGTGAAAAAGCAATTGTATCGGTGATGCTCGCTAATAATGAAACGGGAGCGATTCAGCCGATTGCAAAGATTGTGGCAATGGCAAAGCAATATGGTGCATATGTGCATGTAGATGCCATCCAAGCATTTGGGAAAATACCAGTCGATTTTACGGCATTAGATATTGATTTCTTAAGCGTTTCAGCGCATAAGCTGGGAGGTGGAACTGGCGCTGCGGCACTGGTGGTGCGTAAAGGCATTGATGTGCAAGCGCAACATGTTGGCGGTGGGCAAGAAAAACGTCGTCGTGCAGGAACCGAGAATGTGCTGGCTATCCACGGGTTTGGTGTAGCAGCTGAGCATGCAGTGGCGCAATTAGCTGAAGCAGCAAAAGAGCAGCAGGCCTTGCGTGATGAAATGGAGCAGATGATAAAAGCAGCAGCACCCGATGCAGTTATCTTTGCTGAGAAAGTAAAACGACTACCCAATACCTCGGCCATTGCGATGCCGCATGTGCCAAGCCAAACACAGTTGATGTGTTTTGATTTAGAAGGGTTGGAAGTGAGTGCGGGTTCTGCCTGTTCTTCAGGAAAAGTGGAAATGTCGCACGTATTGCAGGCGATGAATATTAAGCGTGATGTGGCTGAAACCATGGTGCGTGTGAGTATTGGTGGGGCAACAACGAAAGAAGAGTTGCAGCATTTTGTGAAAGTGTGGGCAGATGTGTATAAAACAGCTCAGCAAAAGGCGGCTTAGTTTAGTAAGTGTTAGTGCAAGTGCTGAGTGCTAATGCAAGGAAGTGAGTAGAACGAGGACATTAGTCCGAGCTAGCCTTGAGCTGGCCTCATGTGAAATTTAGGAAACTTTCACGGAGGCAAAAAAAGATTAGGACATTAGTCCGAGCCAGCCTTGAGCTAGCTTCATGTAAAATTTAGAAAAATTTCACGGAAGCAAAATAAAGAGTAGGACATTAGTCCGAGCACATTAAAAGAAGTTAAAATAAGCGAATTTAGGAAAATTCGCCTCTTTAGTCGGCGAAGCCGTTAGGCTTATTGCGAGTTTAGAAAAACGAGCAGGAGCAAAAATAAAAAGGACATTGGTCCTATAAGAATAACCAAAGGAGAGTATGCGATGAGCAGTACAAAGACAGATATTAAAACACCGGTTTATTTGGATTATCAATCCACCACTCCGTTGGATCCGCGTGTGTTTGAAGCGATGACCCCTTATTTCCTAGAGAAATTTGGTAATCCGCATTCACGTAGCCATGCCTATGGTTGGGAAGCAGAAGCAGCGTGCGAGCATGCGCGTGAGCAAGTGGCTTCGCTCATCGGTGCAACATCAAAAGAGATTGTGTTCACCTCGGGTGCGACAGAGTCAAACAATTTGGCAATCAAAGGGATTGCACATTTCTATGGTGATAAGAAAAATCATATCATCACCGTAGCGACAGAGCATAAATGCGTGTTGGATTCGTGCCGTCACTTAGAGCGTGAAGGCTTTAAAGTCACCTATCTTCCAGTGCAAGAAAATGGCTTGGTGGATCTTGCAAAACTAGAAGCAGCGATTACCGATAAAACCGCGCTTATCTCTATCATGGCGGTGAATAACGAGATTGGTGTGATTCAGCCACTTAAAGAAATTGGTGCGTTGTGCCGTAAGCATAATGTGTTCTTCCATACAGATGCAGCGCAGGCATTTGGTAAAATTCCTTTAGATGTGAATGAGCTGAATATCGATTTGATGAGTATTTCGGGTCATAAAATTTATGGACCAAAAGGCGTTGGTGCTATCTATATTCGTCGTAAGCCGCGTGTGCGTTTAGTGCCGCTTATTAATGGTGGTGGACAAGAGCGTGGTTTCCGTTCAGGCACATTGCCAACACCTTTAGTGGTGGGCTTGGGTGAAGCTGCGGCGATTGCTCAGCGCGAAATGCCAGAAGAGTTAAAACGTACCAAAGCACTGTATGACAAGCTTTACAAAGGCATTGTAGCTAATGTGAAAGATGTTTTCTTAAATGGGGATGAAGAGCAGCGCGTTTTCTCAAACCTAAATATTAGCTTTGCTTATATTGAAGGTGAATCGATGATTATGGCGATTCGTGATTTAGCGGTAAGTTCGGGTTCTGCGTGTACGTCTGCAAGCTTAGAGCCTTCTTATGTGTTGCGTGCACTTGGTGTGGATGAAGAGCTTGCGCATACATCGATTCGTTTTGGAATTGGTCGCTTCACCACTGAAGAAGAGATTGATTTTGCGATTGAGACGGTTTCTGGCGCGATTAATAAATTGCGTGAAATGAGCCCGTTATGGGAAATGGTGCAGCAAGGGGTTGATTTAAAGTCAATCAAATGGGCGGCACATTAAAATATTGCCGTGAAGTGGGTGTGTGATGGGCTGTAAATATATACTTTGCCTCATCTCAATTGCTTCAAGGTAATATTTATAAGAAAGAGGAGCAAAGTTAGTAAACTTTGCCTCTTTAGTCAGCCAATGGCTGTTAGGCTTATTTGAAAAGTTAGAAAACTTTTCAAGGAGCGAAATAAAATGAAAAATATGTTATAATAAACCTTTGGAGGTACAACATGGCTTATAGTGATAAATTAATGGATCATTACGAAAATCCACGTAACGTGGGCTCGTTTGAAGATCAAGAAGAT
>CAYGTX010000066.1:0-7988 GCA_964352935.1 uncultured Rickettsiales bacterium
AAGCCTCGCCATGTGTGTTGCTATTTAAAAGACTTTATGTTTGACCCTCAAGATGCGCAGAATCTTGTCTCGACACTTTCGGGTGGGCAGCGCAATCGCTTGATGCTTGCAAAGGTGCTTGCAAACCCGGGTAATTTACTGATTTTAGACGAGCCAACAAACGATTTGGATATGGATACGCTCGACATGCTGGAAGAGATACTTTCTAGCTATAAAGGCACGTTGATAGTGGTGAGCCATGACCGTGACTTTTTAGATCAAACCGTGAGTAAAATCATCGCCTTTGAAGGCAATGGCGAAGTGGATGGGTTTATTGGTGGTTATACTGATTATCTTGAAGCTACCGGCAAGCTGAACTCAACAGATACGACACAAAAAGATAAAGAACCTGTGCCAAAACCAAAGAAAAAGAAGGTGCAGGCTGAGCCCGTGGTGAAACCTAAACCCAAACCAAATAAATTGACCTATAAACTTCAGCATGAGTTGGACAGTCTGCCAACTACCATCAAAAAGCTTGAGGCTGAAATTGTCACATTGCAAGGCCTAATGGCTGACCCAGATCTTTACATGAAAGAGCCTGAAAAGTTTGATAAAGCTACGCGCCGCTTATCAAAAGCGCAAAAAGAGCTAGAGCAAGCCGAGCTACGCTGGTTGGAGCTTGAAGAGTTGAGTGCGCAATTTTAAGCTAAGAGACATTAGCCTAAATTATCAAAACCAGCTATAATGTGCTAGTGTATAAGATAATAAAGGTGCTGTATTTTGGTTTCTATAATCTCCATATTCTCTCATCGCGGTGGTCAAACAGACTATGAAAAAGCGCGTAATGACCCTGCAACGCATAACATGCCTGCGGAAAATACATTGGCTGCATTCAAGCGCGTGCTTGATGCTGGTGCCGATGGCGTTGAACTTGATGTTATCCGAACAAAAGATAATAAATTAGCTGTTATCCATTCAGCTAATTTGCAAGAGCATGTGTTTAATAGGGCGAGCGAGTCACTTGGCTATGTAGGTGATTATACCATGAAAGAGTTACAAAGTAACTTTAGGGTTGGGCCAAGAGCTGATGGTATTATTCCTGAGCTAAGTGAGGTGATGGAGTTAATAGCTGACTACCAAAAACAAGGAAGAAAAATTACATTAAACATTGAGCTTAAAGATGTGAAAGGGTGTGATATTCCAAAGTCGACAAAAACCGATATCACACCATTGCTAGCTGACTATATTAATCAAAGTAAATTGAATATTGATGATATTATTCTATCATCATTTTCACTCAAAGATATTGTAGCCGCTGAGAAGTTAAATTTAGGTGTGAAATTAGCTGTTTTATTTGATGAAAAGAAAACGTCTGGAACGCCCGTTTACATCAATGATGTGGATGATAAATATTTACCTTTCGCGCCAGAGAACATTGCTATGGTAAATGAAAAAGTGCCTTCGCTTTATGCCGTGCATGGTGAGATAAAAGATGTAAATGAAACATGCCTTGGCGAGATAAAGAGTAAAGGGTTAGTGTTAGGTACGTGGAGCGCAGCTGAAAATCATCCTTTGCAAGAAAAGTCATTTCTTAGTCAATTCAAGCAAATGGTTGAAAAGCATGATGTTCAAGTAAATGTTATCACCAATTTTACAGATGAGATGAAACCAGCTTTAGGTTTAAAAGAAATTTTCAATTCTAAAAAAAAAATTAACTCGTTCGTAGAGAGACTTTCAGAACTGAAATCTTCAGGAATGAATAAAAATATATAATTTACTTATTCGTAATCAACAGTTAGGTTGTAGCTGAGTTCTTCATTAAATATGCCAGTTGTAGCGTTATTATAGACTTTAATACGCCCACCTACTGAAAAAGTTCGTTGACCTTGATTGTTTATAGTAAGGCTGTTATTGGGTTTTAAAATGGCTATTAAATCAACGCCAGTAATATTTGAAGCCAATGAATCAACGCTTACCGTAAAGTTTGAGCCAGGGTTACCAGTAACCCTAAATCTTCCTTTTTCGCTTTCACTACCAATAGTTCGGTCTGTACTGGCTGTGTTATAATCACCATTTCTTTTTACAGTAACATTGTAATTGCCAGAAGCAGGCCTAATCACTTTACCAAAATTAAGAATATCTATTTGCTCAACTGTAATGGCGGGAGCAATATTTACACTAGCGGTACCAGAAATGCTTAGTGCCAATGCTTGCATTGCACTTGAAACTGACAACAAAGTAGAAAAAGATAAGATGTAAAAGAGTTTATTTATTTTATCTGCCACAGCAATAATTTTTACTTAGTTAATAGATATCATTTATCTAAGTAAACTAACAGATTTTAGCTAAATTTCATATATGTTTCTGAAGAAATTAATAAAAGTTTTATATAAGTTTTTTGCCTAATATGTTGCTACAATTGCGTAAAGAATCATGTTGTTGTTTTTCATAAAGTTTGAATGGATCGAGAGGTTCTCTTCCAATAGCTTCACTTAATGATTTTTCATGGTCTTGGGAGCTGGTTATTTGAGATTCACCACCTTCAACAAGGTTAGATTTAAAAATACCGGCAGCACTCACGGGCAAAAAATCTTCGTAAATGATGGGTTTTATCTCAATAATGCCTTTATCTAGTAGATCATCTATATCATGCAGCTTATTTAATTGCTTTATATCAAGTTTATTGTCGATTGCGATATGGTAGGTGAAATAAGCTAGCTGTTGTTTGTGCATTTCCTCATATGAATCAGGAAAGGCGCTAAAGATATTGCTTAGAAGCGCTTTATAGTCTGGCTCTTTCTCATTGGTTTGTTTAAGCGCTTTTTGTAATAATGTATCATAAAGCGTTCTGCCTTTAGGGGTGAGGGCTATGCCGCGCTGTTCAATTTCACCAAATCGTGCACGATGCGCACCTTGATGTTCTTCTGCTTCAGTTCCAGTAAAAGAGACTTGCTCGCTTAATGCTTGAAAGGACGTCTGTCGCAAGAGGATGTCACAGTGACGTGTTGGAGGACCTTGAATGGCAGGAATCATCGCCACACCCTCACTTTTAAGCTGTTTATGTAATGCATCAATATCTAACGTGCGTGGTGTAAGATGGTTGATGTGAGGGCCTTTAAAACCAACGATATCTGCAACTAAACCATTTTCTTGCAGTAGGCGTTCATAAAGGCACTTTGAAACAGCTGCTTGTTTGTGCCATTTAAACGTTTCTAATGCTGATGAAATAAAAGCATTTGCTTGCTTTTGTGTTAAACCGCCTTGTGTTTCAGCTATATCGATAAGAGAAAGCACTTCAGTTGAAAAAATGTGACGTTTGCTGAGTTGTTTTTCTGCTTCTAATCTAATTTCTTCATCAAGTAAATCTAACCGCAGCAAAGAACAAAAAATACGAAAGGGGTTTTTTGAAAGCCCTTCTTCAGTGATGGGGCGGAAAGCGGTGGAGTGTACAGGAATGTTAGCTACAGTCAGATTGTAGTAGCCAACGGGATACATATCCATCACGGCAAATAAGCGCGCCATATTATGCATTTCACTGGCTGTTCCTAATCTAATTGCACCATGTTTTTCGCACGATATACGCGATAAGTCGCCTAAGGTGCTAGCAATTTCAGGGTGAGCATTGATGTAAGACTGGTTTACTTTCGCTACTACCTTTAAAAGATGCCCATAAAGAGGCACTTCACGCTGATACATATCAGACATAGCTTGCGAAAATTTTGCACGAATGAGGTGAGGGGAGATAAAGTGGGATTGAGCCATTTAATTTCCTAAGATATCGGATAAATTTATCTAACTTATTGTATCTATCTTAGCAAATTTTATAGCTATTGTTGATAAGGAATTACAAAGAGAATGAGAATTTAAGTTTTAGCCTCAGGTAAGAGTGCTGGATTTACTTAACGCTGCTTGGACGAACCATTGCTTACTTCAAAAATATTACTAAACATTTCAGGTGAAAATTGTTTTTCAAGCATACGTAGTTGGTATGCATTGTCTATTTTTACGCTAGATCTTGGGTCTCTATCTTTTTCTACAACCTGATGTACGACATCCCATAATGTTTGATATCTTTCGTTATTAATGTTTGCATTACTTCCAGCACTTTGAATTTGTGGTATAGGAGAGTTAAGGAATTGATATAATAATCTTCCTTGAAAAGACTTTGTTGAGTGTGAGTGAGAAGCTTTTTCTTTGATATCATTTACTACATCGAGAACATCATCTACAAAACAATCAATATTTTCAGGCCCATGTTGTTCAACTCCACCTATTTTAATGAAAATAGTAGAATGATTCTGGAAAATTTCCTGTGCAATACTTGTATTATTAATTAGTTCATCAATGTTTTGTCTTCCAGCATCTGTAAAGGGGGACTGTTCAAAACGTTTTGGTATAACATCTAGGGAAAATCTATATTGCCCATGAGAGGTCTGTGGAGTTACCAAGATGCCCTTTTCTTTATAAATAAAGTAAGCAATCTTTTCAGCTGCTTCTTTAGACTGTGTTGTAAGAAAATCGTCTTTAATTTCGAATGTTTTACGATGTAGTCCATTACCGAGTGGAGCTTCTCTTCGCAAAACAAAGCCAGTTTTACTTAATTTGCAAGGAAAAACATGTGAAGATAATAGCTCACTGGTTTCTAAAATAGCTAATTGTTTTTCGTTTAAGGCTAATCTGGGTTCTAAAACCTCATGTAATTGTTTGAGTCTTTTGGTAAAGTAATCAAGCGACTTAAAGGTTTTTTTGCGATAATAACGCTTTGCTTTATTAGAAATCATGCCTTCTTTGTTTAGCTGGTTTAAGATGATGTTTACTTCTGACTTAATCGCTTTTATTCGTGTGCCTTCTTTCTGTGTATGTGTATCAATAAATGTTTCATAAATGTGTTTGAATGCAGATATTTTATCTGCTAATGCGGTATCAATGACACTGGTGCCTTTGTATTGTCTTATTAGATTAAGGTCTTTAGTAAAGTTTAAATTTCTTTTATTATTTAGTTTTCCAGTAACGGCGAAATCATGTGACTTAAGGTCGCTTGTCACATTGTTTTGTTTTAGCCATGAAGGCTCAAGTGAATGCCCAAAATCAAAAAATGTAAGGGTGTTTTTATTCGTTGTTAGACCAATATTATTACCATGTGTACCTGGAATATCATAGTCAGCAAGAATAGCAGGCAATATGCTGGCATAAGCTAAGCTGGTTTTGTCTAACTCAACCTTCTCTACTTGTTGCGTTTTACTGTTTTTTATCGTCACGCTATTATTATCTAAAATAGCATAAGGGTCTTTAGCAGATTTTCCTTTCTGATATGGAGGAAGCTTCTCTTCACTAATTGCAGAATATACAAATTTATCAAGGGGCTCGAAATCTGTTTTTTTAGAAAGTAATTGGAAGCGGGGGAGTTTTGTGCCTTCATAATTATCAACTATTAATCGCATAGAGGCGACTTCAAAAGGTGCAGGCCTTTCCTTTTCATTAGCAGAGAGATTAATAGCAATTAAAAGATTGCTAGTAAGAACCTCCCTTATAGAAGCGAGGTTGATTTTGTCAATTGGGGTGCCTGTAAAGCGATATCGAACATCAATTGTTCCAGCGGTTACTAGCTTTAAGCTTTTGTGTAAACGTTTCTTAATTAACTTTGCTATGGAAGGGCGTGTATTGTCGTCATAACCAATATAGCTATGATTCTTAAGTATGTAATCTTTTCCAAGAATGTTAGTTTTAGCTTTCTTGGTTATTCCGGTAAGTTCGTTGTTTGGATCTGTCGATTTAAAGGCATCTGTCTTTATGTCATCCTCAGTTATTTGGCGGAGCGAAATGCCATCGCCTCGGTCATCATAGGTTGAACTGATAAAAATTTTCTTATTCTTTTTTTCCATTATCTCGACATATTGCGATTAGGTTATCTAAATTAAATATACATCAATATTGTTACATAATTATAACAATATCAATTTACCAAGGTTTCTGGTGAAAAAGGTGGTTTTTTACAAAATGTAATAATTCTGACACATTTTTATGCTTCAATTGATTAAAATTTAAAGACCCAAGAATTTGAAGCCTTATTTGCAAATTTATAGATTTGAATGGCTGGCTTACTGAATCTTGATAATATTAAACTATTGGAGCAATAGAAATGGCATTTACACAAAACCCAGATGGCAAGTTTGTAGGAACAAACGGTGATGATACGCTGGGAGCCGCAACGAGCGGGGATGATTTTGTAGAAGGGTTAGGTGGTAATGATGATATTTCAGTCGATGGTGGTAACGATTTTGTAAATGCTGGAGAAGGTGACGATATTGTAAATGGTGGAGATGGCAGAGATACTATTTTTGGTGAGGATGGTGCAGATATACTGAACGGAAATGACGGAAATGACCATATTGTTGGTGGTGATGGAATTGATACGTTAAATGGTGGTAAAGGTGATGATGTGCTTTTTGCAACAAATGACCCTAATATATCAGGTGAAATAGGCGCAGATAGTAGTACAAATACGCTAAATGGTGGTGAAGGTTTTGATACAGTTACAGGTGGAGCTGGAGCTGATACTATTGTTGACGCTGAGAACGTCCACGCGGGTGCAGGTAATGATGATATAACCGTGAATAACCTTACAGTATCAAGTGGCTTTGCTGAAAATCACAAGGATATAAGTATTTACGGTCAAGATGGTAATGATTCCATTCGAGATAGTGGTTTATACGATGCAAACTCAGCTGCAACTAATTATCGTTTTGATGGTGGTAAAGGTGATGATAATATTAGTGCAGGCGCCAATGTTAATGGTAACTATACGATTATAGGTGGTGAAGGTAACGATACACTTGTTGCTGGTGCCGGAAAAGATACGTTCGTTTTTAATCAAGGTCATGGCAACGATATTGTCACAGGTTTTGACTTTGGACAAGATACGCTTTCATTTGATGCCAGTGTATTCAGAACAGCTGAAGAGGCACTTGCTGCAGTTAAGTACACTGATACGGGTGCTATTATTACAACGGGTAATAATTCAGAAGTCTTTATTGAAGGTGCGGGTCCTGGGTCACTTACTGCGAGTGATTTTGAAATTACAAATTTGAATTTCCAACCAAGTACAACGGCACTTGGTGCAGTGGGTGCAGCGGCATTTGCTGGTCTTGCTATTGGTGCATTTAGTTACGCAAATATGCGAAGTGATTTTTCAAAGCTTGTCCACAAAAAGGTGCAGCTTGGTTACGAGTCTCAGCTAAACAAATATTCACAGCAGAACAATATGCCACGCAGTGAAATGTCGTTAAAAGATGTAAGGCTTGCGACAAATGCTAAACATTGTTTAGAAAGAAACAATCTTATTCATGATAAACAAGAATTTGTAAAAAACGCACGCAATACATGGACAGTATCTGGTGCTATTACTGGTTTAGCCATTGGTGCTACTGCTGCAATGTTAATTATTCCTGCAGTGCCTGCTTTAGCTACAATAGGAGTGGCTGCAAGTATTGCTTTATCTTCTGCTGCTGGTGCTGTGCTAGCTGTGACTGGTGCTGTAACGGCAAGAGTGGCTGGTGGTAAAGCGGCTGCCGCTTTTGCTGATAAAGCTATCTCCTGCGAGCTTAAAAATACAGTTAACTTACATGGTATAAATTTAAAAGAAGCTGAGAGTGAAAAAAGCGTTAGTGAAAAACAAGCTGACAAAATTATGGCTAAGGTTGAAAATCAAGATCAATCTAAGTCATCTTTTGCTGAAAGGTTTTCCTCAAGCAAGCGTAGCCTTGCAGAAATTAAGGAACTATATAAAGAAAAATTAGAACTTTCGCATGCGCAGAGGGAGTTGGATTCAAAAACTAAGATGGCAACACAGCAACAGTCTGTTGCATAACTTATGCCACAATAGAAAAATAAAGTAAGAAAGGCTGATAGTAAGTGTTACTAGAGCCTTTTCTTTGCTTCTTTCACCATTTTCGAAAAATTTTAAGATGATGTACCGCCAAAAGATGTGCTGCTCGCCACTGATTTTTCAG
>CAYGTX010000067.1:0-7985 GCA_964352935.1 uncultured Rickettsiales bacterium
TATGTAGGCTTGGAAGGTGGTCCTCCCATGTTCAGACAGAATTTCACGTGGTCCGCCCTACTCGAGGACTTATAATTTATTTACTTATACGGGGCTATCACCCACTATGGCCACACTTTCCAGAGTGTTCTAGTTTTAAATTATAAGCCACTGGCCTAATCCGCGTTCGCTCGTCACTACTAGCGGAATCTCGGTTGATGTCTTTTCCTCTGGGTACTTAGATATTTCAGTTCCCCAGGTTCGCTTCCGCAACCTATGTATTCAGTTACGGATACCACAAATGTGGTGGGTTCCCCCATTCAGAAATTCACGGATCAAAGTTTATTCGCAACTCCCCGTGACTTATCGCAGCGTATCACGTCTTTCATCGCCTGTAAGCGCCAAGGCATCCACCAAATGCCCTTATCATGTTTTATTGCCAAAATGTTCTATTGCATACCGTATGCAGAACTAGACTCGCATGACTCATGCAAATTTACAAATTTTTTGTTAGTTAAACTAATAAAATAATTATTAGTTAGACCTGTTATTCACAATTTCAAAGAGCTTTTGTTTCCACACATCGTTTCGTTCTTCGTTGCGTGGGAGTGAGAACATAGCCATCCGCGCCAAGAGAGTCAATAGAAAAAATTAAAAAAAATCACTTTATTTCTATCTCTAGGTTTTCTGGGGGTTCTAGAGCTTATTCAAGAGTTCTTGCGCCAATTGTTTGAATATTATTTCATTCTTTATTGGCCTTCTATTGTCTCCCGCCTCTCTTAACTCTGTTTTCAATGGCACACTTGCTAATAAAGGCACATCTAACTTCTCTGCAAGCTGCTGACCACCACCTTGCCCAAAGATATAAGAGCGCTCACCTTTATCATTCTCGTAATAACTCATATTTTCTACCACCCCTATTATAGGGAGCTGCACTTTTTGGAACATATCAGCCGCCTTCCTTACATCTAATAAGGCTACCTCTTGAGGCGTTGTTACCATGACAACCCCATCAACGGGAATATTCTCGGCAAGGCTTAGTTGTATATCTCCTGTTCCTGGCGGCATATCTATCACCATCACATCTATATCTTCCCACGCAACACCTCTAAATAATTGATGAAGTGCTTTCACCACCATTGGCCCACGCCATACAGTCGCTTTACTATTATCTATAAGGTACCCTATAGATATAGAGTGAATACCATGCGCGCTTAATGGCACCATCTGATTCTTATCATTAATCTCTGGTTTTTTATCAATCCCCAGCATGTGAGGAACAGAAGGGCCATATATATCAGCATCAACCAGTGCAACCCTCTGCCCAAGCTCACTTAAAGCAACCGCAAGATTCACTGAAACAGTGGACTTACCAACACCACCTTTTCCTGATGCCACCGCGATGATTCGCTTCACCCCCTTTATAGGTAATGGAGGATGACGCTCTTTTTGTGCGCGCCTAACTTCTTTTAGCTGCTCTTTTTGTTCTCGCTGAGAACTTTGAGCTGTTTTTACTGAAGTTAAAACAGCTGTTACCTTATCTACATTAAATGCTTCAGATATATGTAACTCCGACTTCACCCTAAGTGCCTCTGATTCTTGCCCCCCCAACACATTCACATCAAGCTCCAATGCAAAACCAATGGAATGTTCTCGCACGACTACCGATGAAACAATTTTTTCATCAACTATATTATTACCTGTTACTGGAAAGGTTATTTTCTTTAAACTCTCTAAAACATCTGACTGTGTTATTTTTCTCGACATAGCCTTGCAATTCACCTCTTCTAGGGATATATTTCATTCACATTTTAAGATCTATATATATAGCGTCTTGATTTAGCAAAAAACAGGACTATCTATAAGAGAGTGTCCTTAAAATTATAACCGCGTAGAATTAGGTACTTTTTCATGAAATGGACGGATGTGACCCCAGCCTCTTTAAAGAATGAAAACCCGTGGGATAATAACCCGTGGGATAAACAAAAGAAAAGGCAGCGACCAAGCGGCCAGCAAAATAGCGAAGAACTCGATGAGTTAATTCGTAAAAGCCAACAAGTACTTCAGGGACTCTTTAATAATAAGAGAAAAGGCACAGGTGGAAACGGCGGTTCTGGCAACACACCATCTGGACCTGCTCCACTTCGCCTTATTGGCTTAATCCTTGCAGGTATCTTTGTTTTTTGGGCGTTGAGTGGCTTTTATATTATTGAAGAAGGCTCACGCGGTTTAGTGCTGCGCTTTGGTGAATATCAACGCACCACCAGCCCTGGTCCTAATTACCATCTACCTTTCCCTATTGAAAAAGTAGAAAAAGTACAAGTAGAGCGCATTCGAACTGAAGAAGTCGGCTATAGCAGCATTGGGCGCGGTGGCAAAGATCGCTCAGTACTTGAAGAAAGCCTTATGCTTACTGGTGATGAGAACATCGTAGATGTGCAAATGGATGTACAATGGGTTATCAGTGATGCACGCGATTATATCTTCAATACTCGAAATCCTGAAGTTACTATTAAGAGTGCTGCAGAAAGCGCCATTCGTGACGTCATGGGAAAAACGGCTTACAACACTGCTATTGCAGGTGAAGGCCGTGCAACCATCACGAAAGAAACACAAAATCTACTACAATCCATTTTAGATAATTATAAAATGGGAGTGCAAATTAACTCGGTGCAAATGCGTCCTATTGATCCACCTGCGCAAGTGATTGACGCTTTCAGAGATGTGCAGTCAGCACGCGCCGACAAAGAAAAGGAAATCAATCAAGCTGAAGCCTATCGTAATGATGTTCTCCCTCGCGCAAAAGGTGACGCTGAAAAGATTTTACAGCAAGCCGAAGCCTATAAGCAGGAAGTGATTGCACGTGCAGAAGGTGAATCAGATCGTTTCGTTTCCATCTATGATAAATACAAGGTTGCTAAAACCGTCACCAAACAGCGTATGTATCTGGAAGCAATGGAAGAGATTCTAGGCGGTATGGAGAAGGTAGTAATTGATTCTGATGCTAAAGGCTCAGGTGTGCTGCCTTACTTACCACTCTCTACATTACAAAACAAATCAGCTCGTTAGGAGAGAATAACAATGTCTACCAAAGCTAAATTTTTACTTATCCTGTTAGCGTTTGCCGTAATTGTTATCGCAAGCACTATCTATATCGTCGATCAACGCCAGCAAGCACTTGTGTTACGACTAGGTGAAATTGTTCGCACCGAAACAGAGCCAGGCATTAGGTTTAAGATCCCGTTTATTGAAACAGTTGAATATTATGACAGTCGCATCCTCCATATTAATATGGAACCGCAGGAAGTGATTGCAAATGACCGTAAACGTATGATTATTGACGCTTACGCTAAATATCGCATCAGTGACCCGCAAAAATACTACCAATCTGTTCGAACCGATAGCGGGCTTGTGACACGTTTTAGCCCCGTGCTAGAATCAAGCATTCGTGAAGAAGTTGGACGCGTTGCGCTGGTTGAACTACTTTCTGATAAGCGTGAGACGGTCATGCGTAATATTCATGAAGAAGCCAACGCAATTGCTAAAAATTACGGCATTAATGTGGTTGATGTGCGTATTATGCGCACTGACCTTCCACAAGAAAATAGCCGTGCAATTTTTGAACGTATGAAAACGCAGCACGAAAAGGAAGCACGCCAAACACGTGCTGAAGGTGCCGAGGAAGCATTAAAAATCACATCTACGGCAGATAAAGAGCGCCGCGTCTTGCTTGCAGAAGCAAACAAGCAGTCTGAGATACTTCGAGGTGAAGGTGATTCTGAAGCGACGCGCATTTCTGCGATTGCTTTTAATCGTGATCCTAGCTTCTATTCATTCTATCGCTCACTACAGGCATATCGCCAAAGCATGGGCAAGGATGATACAACGCTTATTTTATCACCTGATAGCGAGTTTTTACGCTATTTCGGTGATATTAATGGAAGACAGAGATAATTTGCTCAGATTATAATATCTTCCTAACGAGTTAATTTTTACCAAAGGTAAAATGAGGTTTTCACATGCAAGCTAAAGCAAAGACACTATCTATCAAAGATTTTTTCTTGATTCCCGCTATCACCTTAGCAATGTTGCTTACCACCATCAGCATTAGCCAAGCAAGCGAAATGCCCGATAGTTTTGCACCAATGGTGAAAGACCTTATGCCTTCAGTCGTGAATATCTCTACCACTCAAACCGTTGAAGGTAGTGCAACACCCTTTGAAGGATTTAATTTTGAAGTTCCCCCTGGCTCGCCATTTGAAGGCCTGCCTGAGCTTTTTAAACGATTCCAACAATTTAATGAAGCCCCGTTGCAGCAAAAAGTGTCATCGCTGGGATCTGGTTTCATCATTGATGCGAGTGGTTATATCGTTACGAACAACCACGTAGTAGAAAAAGCTGAAGAAATTAGCGTTATTTTAAGTGATGATACACGCTTAGAAGCAAAAGTAGTAGGTACTGACCCTAAAACAGACGTTGCCATTCTTAAAGTCGAAAGCGACAAGCCTCTTCCGGCAGTCAAGTGGGGTAGCTCCGATGACGCAGAAGTAGGTGACTGGGTGATTGCCATTGGCAATCCTTTCGGGCTTGGTGGCTCGGTTTCTGCAGGTATTATATCTGCACGTGCGCGTGATATTAACGCAGGTCCGTTTGATGATTTTCTTCAAACCGATGCGGCGATCAACAGAGGTAACTCAGGCGGTCCTCTCTTTAACATTCGTGGTGAAGTTATTGGTGTAAACACCGCTATCTTTAGCCCATCTGGTGGGAACGTAGGTATAGGCTTTGCCACACCATCAGCATTAATAATGCCTATTATTTCTCAACTTAAAGAGCATGGTCGTACTTTTAGAGGCTGGCTGGGTGTTAAAATTCAAGGTGTAAGTGAAGATATTGCAGATAGTTTAGGTTTAGATAGTGATTCAGGCGCATTAGTGGTTGAAGTCACCCCCGATAGCCCTGCCGATAAAGCGGGAGTGAATGTGGGCGATGTTATTCTTTCTTTCAAAAATAAAGAAGTAGAAACCATGCGTAAACTACCGCGTATGGTGGCTGAAACAAAGGCTGGTTCATCCGCTCCTATCACTATTTGGCGAGATGGAAAAACCAGGAAGCTTTCTGTAAAACTTGGTGAGTTGCCTCTTGATAGCAGTCTAGCAAGTGTTTCTAAGTCTGGTTCCAATAAGGAGTCAAAAGACTTAGCTAATAGCGAAGAACTACTTGGCATGTGGGTGCAGCCACTAGACAGCAAACATCGTAAATTACTTGGCATTAAAGACCCTGATATTGAAGGCTTACTTGTAATGAAAACCGATGGCAAAAGTAAAGCAGCCAAAAAAGGCATTATCCGCGGGGACATTATTATTAAAGCCAACCAAGAGAAAGTAAACTCAATCAGCGATCTTGAGAAAGCAATCTCTCATGCCAAAAACAATAAGCGCAAAGCTGTCTTGCTTCTCTTGCAACGAGGTCAAAGCACACAATTTATTGCTCTTCCGGTTAACTAAAACAATCAGTTAGCTGAAGTACTGCAGTAAACAATTGATAAGTCGTCATTTAAACGCTTTGCATATTGCGAATAATAGTGACTCACAAATTGATTAAAAAACTCTTTGCTGTTTTCATGTGGCAAAGAGTTTTCTGATAATATGTATGATTCTATCATCTGATTCTCGAAATATTGGCCATTATTATTAGGTGTTTCGATAAGAGCATCGCTATATAATAGTAGCCCATCTCCCGTACTAAATGGCGCTTTATGTAACTTGTATGTCGCTTCTTTTAAGATGCCAAGTGGGTAACCTTTTTGCTCTAAGAAATCAATTTTTTTCTCTTGTTTACGAATCACAATTGCCTGCGTTGTTGCGGCTACGGCATATTTTATCTGCTCACTTTTTATATCTATAATGCCATAAAACATTGTGGCAAACTGCCCATCACGCATAAAAGAACATAGACGTGTGTTTAAATAAGAAAGAAACTCACTTGGGTCTAAACCATGTGCCTGCTTGCCATCTTCAATTAATGTATGCAATCGAAATGCATTGAGTGCTGCCGATATTCCATGACCTGAAATATCCACCATATATACCGCTAGTTTCCGCTCATCTAATTGCCAACAGCCCCAGAAATCACCACCAATCTTTAATAACGCATGATGATGACTTAATAGGTTAAATTGACTGCTAGTACTTAACGCTTTCAAATAACTGGGTGAAGGAAGAAGCATGTGTTGCATTGCTTGCGCTTCTCTCAATTCATTTGTCATTCTACGTCGATATACTGACAGGTCATTTACAAACCTAGCATTGTGTAATAATATTTTTGTTCTAACTGTAAGCTCCTTCCTATCGATAGGCTTACAAATGAAATCTGTTGCTCCAGCCTCAAATGCTTTTGTTAGCATTTCTTTCTGTGCAGTCTGAATAATAATAGGAAGATGGGCAGTATCAGGATTATTTCTCAGTTCATAACAGAAGCTAACACCATCTTTTACAGGCATCATTACATCTAAAAGAATAATATCAACTGGCAGTTTTTCTATTATATCCAACGCGGCTTTCGCAGAAATAGCCGTCATTATATTTTTATAGCCTTCAAGTGCTAAAAACTCTTGCAAGATCAATAGATTTACTTGGTCATCATCTACAAGCAAAATATGGCTATTTTCATATATATCGCTTATCAAGCCATTTTCTATCATCGCCATCTACCTGTTAATATTAAGAATCAACTTTCTTTATCATTTTCTATTTGGAATAAATCATAGAAACATGAAATCTCGAAAAGTTTCTTCACTTGTCCCTGCGGATTATAAAGCACAATCTTCTTATCAATATTATCAGTGACGTCTCGCATAAGCAAAAGCATACCCAGTGCTGAAGAATCAAGAAACTCAAGTGCATTTAAATAAATATGAACTGATTGAATGTCATTTTTTGATTTTATAGTATCAATCACTGCTCGAAACTGCTCATGATCAGAAAATAGAAATTTCTCTCCAAGCCATACTTTAAAGCAATTACCTTCTATGCGTTTTCTTAATTCCATAACCACTCCTTATCCTCTAAAAAAGTTCGACATCATCGCTTTCAGCGATAGAATCCTTTTCCTTTTCATTATTTAATACATGCCCTAAATCAGAGGCATCATCAATAATCCCTTCTTTTAGAAGGAACGATACAAATGCATCCTGTATTACTCCTAATTTAAACGCGTCATACAACTCCAACAACTTTTCTTTGGGGATACCATCATAGCAAGTGGAACCCTCTGCCATATTCTCTTTATAGATGTTTTCAAGTAGATGCTTATCATCCTTTACTATAATTTGCAGCACACTGACCATGTTATGAATATATTGTGATGCGCGATCAGGAAATTGAAGATTCATGATAATATCGTTAATATCATGTGATATTTTCTCTGATTCTTTTGCGCTTCCTTCAACTTGCACAGCTAAGCTTTTATTTTGCTCTAAAATACTCTTAGTAATCTGGTCAATCTTTTCTTTTGCAAGCAACGTTCCACTCATATCCTCTGTTGCCACTTCATTTAGCGTATTATAGCTGTGGCTTACACTTGCTACCACATCACCAATCTTAGTTTGCATCTCACCCGATAAAGACGATATTTCACGGGATAAGTCTTTAACTTCACTTGCAACAACAGCAAAACCTCTGCCTGCTTTTCCTGCACGTGATGCTTCTATGGTTGCATTCAGAGCAAGTAAATTTGTTTGTCTTGTAATTTTATGAATGCGGTGAATAAATGACTCAGTTACTTCAAGGTTGGATTTTGCACTATCAAGTGCATATACCATGTCCATAGCTTTTTTAGAGACGAATAAAATACGTTCCATAGCAGTGTGAATTGTATCACTGACGAAAGCTAAAATGAAGTGTCAACCATTTAAAGGACACATTTTTTATCAATCCTCCTATTGCTTTCGAACTCAGCTGGAGCTAGGTATCCGATGGTCGAATGTGCTCTGATTTTATTGTAAA
>CAYGTX010000068.1:0-675 GCA_964352935.1 uncultured Rickettsiales bacterium
AAGTTGAGCATCCGTGGAAGAAACACGATAACTTACCGTTATAAGTCAAAAAGAGAAGAAATCGATGAGCCTTAAGAAGAAGAGTAAGCCTCAAGTGGGAGCAGGAAAGCAAGACATGTTTGAAAAGATTTTAATTGCAAACCGTGGTGAAATCGCTTGCCGTATTATCCGTACAGCAAGAAATCTGGGTATTAAAACCGTCGCGGTTTATTCTGAAGCGGATACAAACTCAGCACATGTAACGATGGCAGATGAGGCGGTCTATATTGGGCCATCACCTGCTAGCCAGAGTTATTTAGATATTCCTCGCATTTTAGCGGCTATTCGTAGTACAGGCGCAGAAGCAGTGCATCCGGGGTTTGGTTTTCTTTCAGAAAATGCAGAATTTGCTAATGCTTTAAAACGTGAAGGCGTTGCATTCATTGGCCCATCGGTGGAAGCCATTGGTAGCATGGGTGATAAAATTGAAGCGAAAAAGCTTGCAAAAGATGCAGGTGTAAGCACTATCCCTGGTTATATGGGGGTAATTAAGGACGAAAAAGAAGCGGAAAGAATTGCTGCTAAAATAGGCTATCCTGTCATGGTAAAAGCCGCCGCTGGTGGTGGCGGTAAGGGAATGCGCGTTGTGCATAAAAAAGAAGAAGTCGCGCAGGCCTATCGTTCAGCCACTAACGA
>CAYGTX010000068.1:685-2620 GCA_964352935.1 uncultured Rickettsiales bacterium
CACTAACGAAGCACGCAATAGCTTTAAAGATGAGCGTATCTTTATTGAAAAATATATTGAAAGACCTCGTCACATTGAAATTCAAGTATTGGCTGACCAACAGGGCAATACGGTGTGCTTGGGTGAACGAGAATGTTCGATTCAGCGTCACCACCAAAAAGTGATTGAAGAAGCGCCAAGCCCTTTTATTGACGAAAAAACACGTCAAATCATGTATAAGCAATGTATCTCGCTTGCTAAGAAAGTGGGCTACTATTCAGCCGGTACAGTTGAATTTATTGTAGATTCAAAGAAAAATTTCTACTTCTTGGAAATGAACACACGTTTGCAAGTAGAGCATCCAGTGACCGAGCTTATTACAGGCTATGATATTGTTGAACAAATGATTCGCGTGGCAGCAGGTGAAACACTTTCGATGAAACAGAGCGATGTGAAGTTGACTGGCTGGGCGATGGAAAGCCGTATTTATGCTGAAGATCCAACCCGTGGCTTCTTGCCATCAAGTGGTCGTATTTCCGAGTATAAAGAGCCAGAAGCCAGTACCAATGTACGCGTAGATAGTGGTGTGTATGAAGGTGGGCAAGTCAGCATGTTTTATGATGCGATGATTGCTAAGCTTTGTACCTATAGCCCAACACGAGCAGAAACCATCAAACATATGCAATCGGCACTTGGTGAGTATGTGATTCATGGCATTTCGCATAATATCAGCTTCCTTGAGGCGGTAATGGCGCATCAGCGTTTCCAAGATGGTAATATCACCACCAACTTTATTGAAGAAGAATATCCAGACGGGTTCTTTGGTGCAGAAATTACTTCTGAAACAACACAGGCATTTATTGCTGTGGCGGTGATGTATTATTACATGGATGCACAACGTGCGACTACCATTTCTGGGCAGTTGCAAGGGCGCGAGCGTCATATAGGCAATCGCTGCGTAGTGATTATTGACGATGAAAACGAATATCCAGTCTATGTGCGTGAGCGCGATGGTGCGCTTTATATTAAGCACGAAACCGAATATCTAGCGGTGGATACTGAGTGGACGTTGGGTAATCGCCTCTTTAGAGGTACGGTGAATGGTCGTGTTATCAGCGTGCAGATTGAAGATTTTGCAGGCGGTATTTGTTTGACCCATGCGGGCTCAAAAGCAAAAATTCGTATTGTAACACCGCGTGTTGCTGAACTGGCTAAATTTGTGCCATTGGCTACGCATGAAGGCAATGCCATGCAGCTTGAAGCACCTATTTCAGGCATGGTGGTGGATGTTAAAGTGAAAGAAGGCGACATCATCAAGAAAGGCCAAGAGCTTCTTATTTTAGAGGCAATGAAGATGGAAAATATCATTGTGGCTGAAAATGAAGTGAAGATTGTAAAAATTCACACCGGAAGCAATGAAAATGTCAGCTATGGCCAAGTGATAATGGAATTTGAGCCGGCGCCTGAAGAATAAACATTTTTGTCAGTATGAAGATAAAAAGGGAATGGCTGTTGAGTTGTTCCCTTTTTTCTTATTGTGAGTGTTTTGATGATTCTACTTAGTGGTGATTTTGTATCTTGCTTTTATAATTCAGTGTTTTCCTGTACAATAGGGTGTGAACACTCACTGAATGAGGAAAATCAACAATGAGTGATACAGATGACTATATTTTATCCCGTGAAGACGAGCATAAATCCGAACGCAAGTTGGTGGTGCGGGTGTTGATTGAAGGCAAGGTTCAGGGTGTGGGCTATCGCAACTGGTTGCGCGCTCGGGCTTTAGAGCGTGGCATTAATGGTTGGGTGCGTAATAAAAACGATGGTCGGGTTGAAGCGTTGCTTGGCGGGGTTGAATCAAACGTGAAGGAGCTGGTTGCGGATTGCTATCGTGGGCCGCCTGCTTCGGTTGTGAAGCGTGTCAAAGAGTTTCCAGAAACTAACCTGCGTGATTATACA
>CAYGTX010000068.1:2630-7913 GCA_964352935.1 uncultured Rickettsiales bacterium
ATTATACACAAGGCTTTATGGTGCTACCGTCGATGTAAATGGCATTTTTTTTATCTATCAATTCTTTATCTCATTCTTTCGTTACTGCCACACGTTTTACGTGTGATAGAGCGCCGTAAGCGTTAAGCAGTCATAAATTTTTTTATTAAAGAGCAGTATTAAGATAATTCATTTTTAGATAAAAGTTATGTTTTAGAACAGTTTATTTTAATATTGTTTAATGCTGATACAATGCTCTCATATTGACACATTTTCTAGGATTTTCGCGTTTTTAGATGTTTCATTTTATGTCAAGAGTTTGTCATAATTGTCTATAATTTATACATTTCTCAGTTTTGTTAACCTTTTGTTTACTTATTTTAGCTAAACTTAAAGCTGTGGGAGAAGACTTTTGACATTGCATAACAAAGGTATTGTGTGTGTCTTACAAGGAGAAAAGGTCAAAAGCGCGAGGGTATAAGAATGACGTATAATATTTTATTAGTTGAAGATGATAGTGCTCAAGTACATATTCTTCAGCACATGATTCAAGATAAGTGGAAATATCAGACGATAGTAGTAAATACGGGCGAAGATGCCATTAATTATCTTTCATCCGAGCAGGGCAGTAAAATCGATTTAGTGGTTCTCGATTTATTGATGCCTGGTAGTGTCGATGGTTTTCAGGTGCTAAATGAAATTAAGCCGCTTCACCCTGATTTGCCAGTGATTGTGCGCACAGGGCAAGATGATATTGATATTGCCGTACAGGCAATGAAAGCAGGTGCGACAGATTTCTTAAACAAACTAGATGAGCCAGACCGTTTGCAATCAAGTATTGTGAATGCTTTGCGCGTACATGTGCTGCACGATGAGCTTTCACGTCTTAAACGTTCAATGAAAGGGCAAACCACCTTTGATGAGGTGATTGGTCGCAGTAAACCAGTAGAAGAAATGTTAGAGCTTGCACGCAAAGTGTCCGCATCCACCATTCCGGTGCTTTTAGAGGGGGAAAGTGGTGTTGGTAAAGAGTTGCTAGCGCGTGCTATTCATAATGCAAGTGATCGCGCTGATAAGCCATTTATTGCAGTAAACTGCGGTGCGATTCCCGCTAATTTAGTGGAAAGTATTTTATTTGGTCATGAAAAAGGGGCATTTACTGGTGCGTTATATAAAACGGTAGGTAAATTCCGTGAAGCTGATGGTGGCACATTGTTTTTGGATGAGGTGGGGGAGCTTGATCCAGATTTGCAGGTGAAGTTGCTACGTGTATTGCAAGAGGGTGAAATTGAGCCAGTTGGCGCCAGTAAAACCATTAAGGTAAATATTCGTTTGCTTTCGGCAACGAATCGTAATTTAGGCATCGAAGTGAGTGATGGAAGATTCAGAGAGGATCTTTATTATCGCTTGAATGTTTTTCCTATTTATATTCCGACACTTAAAGATCGTATGGATGATATTCCGTTAATGATTAAGCATTTCTACACACGTTTTGCAGCGTCTGAAGGTAAAAACATTCAAGGAATCTCAAACGAAGCAAGAGATTTGCTGTGTAACTATGCATGGCCTGGAAATATTCGTCAATTAAAGAATGCAATTTTTCGTGCTGTGGTGCTGTGTGAAGCTGATATGCTAGAAGTGAATGACTTTCCGCAGTTGATGAAAGATCTCTCAACTGGAGCGCCTAATGTAGTAGTATCAGATATGGCGGTGGATGATCCTATTATCGTGAAAGCTAATTTGTTGCCGCTGTTGCATGAAGCGGGCGATTTCCGTCCTATGCAAGATTTAGAGCAAGAGATTATCAAGGCTGCTATTTCGCATTATCAAGGCTGTATGTCAAAAGTTGCAAGAAAACTTGGCATCGGTCGCTCTACCCTCTATCGTAAGTTGGAAGATATGGGTGTTGATCCTCGTGAGCAAATCAGCCAATAAAAGGATAGAGCAATGCGTGTGAATAATGGGTTTTCACTGGTTGAACTCGCTGTAGTGATTGTTGTGATTGGGTTGCTAGTTGCGGGTGCTACGCTTGGAACTGGGCTTTTACGACAAGCTGAACTGCGAGCAGTGTTAGCGGAATCTGAAAAATACAGCATTGCTGTAGAGCATTTTACGCAGCTTTATGGCAAACTTCCGGGCGATCTTACCAATGCGACAGGTAGCAATAACTTTTTTGATGGTAATACCACTAATGGTGATGGTGATGGTCAAATTGATAGTGCTACACCCTCTGGTACAGAAGAGACGTTTGCCGCGTGGGATCAGCTAGTTTTGGCCAGATATATCGCCGGTAGTTATACGGGTGCTGCGGATAGTAGTAGTGTAACCATAGGCACAAATGTACCAGCATCAGCCAATATTTCAGGTGCTGGTTTTAGCTTGGCTTGGATAGAGCAGCCAGGAGAAGGTGCGCAAGATGCACTAGGGCGCTATTATGCGGGAAACTACCTTATTCTAGCTAGTGATGATAATGCAGGAACGGTGCTAACAGGTGGAGCAATCCCCCCTGATGACGCATTCTTCATTGATGACAAAGTGGATAATGCCAAAGCAAATTCAGGCAGAATTTTGGGCGGTGGCGCAAGCTGCTTTACTGGTGCTGATTATGAATTTTCGAGTGCGGGCAATCTCTGTCACCTCTATTTTAATATTAAAAATTAATGATTTAGAGCTAAAAGTCTTAGCGACTTCTCATTTTAGATATGTTAACTAAAAACAATAGTAACGAATTGGAAGAATATTTGCACTAATGGGTGTATTTATTGTGGATATTTTCCCTTATAGGTTGTATTGTTATGATGCGCTATAACGCATTATATGAATATGACCTACTTAACCAAATGCAAATAAAGCTAAAAAAGGTGTGTAGGAATGACAAAAACAACGGATATGGCATTGGCAGAATTAATGACGACAAAATATTGTCACGATCTTGCAGGACCCATTGGCGCAGTGAATAATGGTGTTGAGTTCTTGAAAGACGGCGACGAGAACATGAAAGAGCAATCGATTGAATTGCTGGAAACTAGCGCAAAAGAAGCGGTGGAGCGGTTGCTTTTCTTTCGTCAGGCATTTGGTGCGACGAATAAGAATATGGATGTTGAAATGAGCCATATTTCTGAAGTGTGTGATCATTTCTTTGCACAAAAGAAGGTGAATGTGCATTGGGATATTGATGATTTATTTCACACACTCACGGGTGAAATGCGTCACCAGTTGGTGAAGTTGTTGTTAAACCTGATGATGGCTGGCTCGCATTTGGTGGTGTATGGCGCGGAAATGAAAGTGAGCATTAGCGGTAGCAAAAAGCTGAAAATATCAGTGACGCTTGAACATGAAAAACTCAAAGACGACCCAAGTGTTGAAGGTATTTTGTGCGATTTAGAACATTTGCCAGAGATGGATAGTCGTAATGTGCAGTTATACTTTACGCAAAAGCTGATTGCTGAAATGGGCATGCAAGCAAAAGTGAGTAAAAGCAGTGGTGTGTTTAAGGTAGAAGTTGCGCACTAATTTTTAAGCGCTCCTCAAACCACTCCACCATCGCTTGAAAATAAAAAGTGAGGTGGTGATGGATGATATCATTCAAGATTTTTTGGCTGAAACCAACGAAGGCATGGAAGCACTCGATAGTGACTTGTTGCAGTTAGAAAAAACACCCGATGATAAAGAGCTGCTAGATCGTATTTTTCGCGTGATTCATAGTATTAAAGGTGCGAGTGGGTTTTTAGACCTTAAGCGACTGGCGGCACTTGCCCATGCGGCTGAAAATGTGCTGGATAACATGCGAGAAGGTAAGCTGGTTGTGAGTGAGGCGCTGATGTCGCTCATTTTTGATGCCATCGATGCCCTCAAATCACTTTTAGCACATATAGAAGAAAATGCAGGTGCAGAGCCAGAAGGCGATGATGCAGCGCTGATTGCAAAACTAAACATCACTGCTGCAGAAAACACGCAGTCCAATAGTTCACCTCAAGAAAGCCAACAGGAAGAAGATAATCTAGGCACAGGTGATAGCGATGAAATGCAAGCATTGTTTGATGCCACGCCATCGCTTGTAGATATATCAGCTATTGATACTACCGCAGATAGTGATGAAATGCAGGCGTTGTTTGATGCAACACCTTCGCTGGTGGATATGGAAATACCAGCAGAAGCAGAGGTTGCGCCTATAGAAGCAGCAAGCGCCATAAGTGAGCATGAAGAAAAAGAGGCTGCATCGCCTAAAAGCGAGAGTAAAAAAACATCGTCTAACCAAACAGTGCGGGTCAATGTGGAGCTGCTCGAGGTGTTAATGCAGCAAGCTTCTGAGCTAGTGCTCACACGCAACCAACTATTACAAATGATTCGTGATAAAGAAAATAGTGAATTTTTGCTGCCCTTACAGCGGTTGGATTATATTACCTCTGAACTGCAAGAAGGGGTGATGAAAACGCGGATGCAGGCGATTAGTAATGCGTGGACGCCACTGCCACGCATTGTGCGCGACTTGGCGCGAGATTTAGGCAAAAAGATAGAGTTGGTGATGGAGGGGGGTGATACAGAGCTTGATCGCCAATTGCTCGAATATATCAAAGATCCTCTCACCCATATGGTGCGTAATTCAGCCGATCATGGGGTGGAAGTGCCGCAAGAGCGCGAGCAGGCTGGTAAAAGTGAGTTGGGAAAAATTCATCTTTCTGCCTATCACGAGGGTGGCTATATCAATATCCGCATCAGTGATGATGGCAAGGGCTTAGATTCGCAGAAGATTAAAGAAAAAATCATTGAAAAATCATTGGCCACAGAGCAGGAAGTGAAAAACCTTAGCGACAAACAAATCTATCAATATATTTTTAAGCCCGGCTTTTCAACTGCAGCGCAAGTGACGGCGGTTTCTGGACGCGGTGTGGGGATGGATGTAGTGCGTACCAATATTGAAAATATAGGTGGTGCGATAGAGTTAGATTCAACGCTTGGGCAAGGCAGTTGCTTTACGATTAAAATTCCACTGACATTAGCGATTATGTCGGTTTTAGTGGTGGAAGCAGGCAAACAGCGATTTGCACTGCCGCAAATTAGCATTAAAGAAATTGTACGCACGCAACCACACAAGCAAGATGGATTACATATCGAGTTGATAGATAATCACCCTGTACTGCGGTTGCGTGGTAATTTGTTGCCGTTGCAATATCTCACCGAAACCTTAGAAATTTCACAGCAACCGCATGATATCACCACGCCTGATTATGTCGTGATATGCGCTGCTGCTGAAGGCGTGTTTGGTTTGGTGGTGGATAAGGTGTTTGATACCGAAGAAATTGT
>CAYGTX010000069.1:0-2123 GCA_964352935.1 uncultured Rickettsiales bacterium
CCAATCTCACGACGACCAGGTGATTTCAAGAAAGACGCTTCACCTACAGAATATGGAGGGAAGTTATAGTGCAACATAAATGCTTCTGTTGTATCGCCCTCTAACAAATCAATACGTTGTTGGTCTTGTGTGGTACCAAGTGTATTCACTACAAGTGCCTGTGTTTCACCACGGGTAAACAACGCTGAACCATGTGTTTGTGGCAAGATGCCCACTTCGGTTTCAATCTGACGAACAGTGCTTAAATCACGACCATCAATACGTTTTTTAGTTTTGATAATGTCACCACGAACAATGTTTTTTTCAAGTTCTTTTAGTTCTTTACCAATTTTTTGAGCGTTAAATGCTTCGCCTTGCTCTGCTTCAAGCTTTGTAAGTACAGCATCTTTCACTTCAGAGATTTTATTCGAGCGATCTTGCTTCACGGTAAGTTTATAAGCTTCACGCAAATCTTTCTCAGCTAGTTTTGCAACTTGCTTTTGAAGTTCACTAGCATCTTCTTTAGTGACTTCCCAACGTGGCTTGCCAGCTTCTTTAGCAAATTCTTGAATCAACTTAATTACCGGTTGGAAACCTTCATGACCAAAGCTTACTGCGCCTAACATTTCTTTTTCTGTCATCACATCAGCTTGAGACTCAACCATCAATACCGATGTATCTGTACCAGCAACCACTAGATCTAAGCGACTTTCTTTCACTTGCTCTAATGTTGGGTTCAACACATATTCACCTTCAATAAAGGCAACACGTGCAGCACCAATTGGGCCATCAAACGGAATGCCCGAAATAGCCAGTGCAGCAGACGTACCTACAAGTGCCGCAATATCAGGATCGTTCTCTAAATCGTGTGTAAGTACGGTTGCAATTACTTGCGTATCGTTACGGAAGCCTTCAGCAAATAATGGACGAATCGGACGATCAATCAAACGGGATGTAAGGGTTTCTTTTTCACTCGGACGACCTTCACGCTTGAAAAATCCACCAGGGATTTTACCAGCAGCAAATGCTTTTTCTTGGTAGTTTACAGTTAGTGGAAAGAAATCAATGCCTTCTTTAGGCTGCTTCGCTGCAACAGCGGTACATAACAACTTGGTCTCACCATAGGTCACAATCACCGCACCATCAGCTTGACGTGCTACTTTTCCTGTTTCGATGGTAAGGGTACGCCCTGCCCATTCAATTTCTTTTTTAATTACATTAAACATTATGTTTTATTTCCTTATCAATTAAATCAATCACACCATTCTCTTCGAATAGTGTGACGTCGCTTTTTTATGAACAATCCAGCGAGCCAATAAAACGCAAAATGGCCACCTTCTCTCCGCGTATGGTCAATAACAACTCATTTGCTATTTCCCAAAAAAGTAAGGGTCACCTCTATATTAGACGAGGTGACCCTTGCACTTTAACTTTGTCTTACGATAATCGCAACCTTAATACGGCGCATCCCTATCATAAACATTATTTTCTTAAACCAAGCTTTTTAATAAGTGCAGCATAACGCTCTTGGCTTTCTTTTTTAACATATTCTAATAGACGCTTTCTGCGACCTACTAAAATCAACAAACCGCGACGAGAGTGAAAATCTTTCGCATTGGTTTTGAAGTGTGCTGTTAAGTTATTAATACGCTCTGTTAATACCGCGCACTGTACATCAGCTGAACCAGTATCGCCTTCTTTTATTGCGTATTGCTTAATTAACTCTTGTTTCTTTTGTGCAGTAATCGACATCGTAGTATCTCCCGATAATAATTAATCATTAAAAACCCTAATAGGGCGAATTTCACCTTGTTGATGTTCGGCAATGGCTATCAATTTATGGTCGCAATACAGTGCTAATTCTCCTTCAGCAAGTGAAGTGCCATCAACATTTAATCGCCTTCCAAAGCGGATTTCCGCCACCTGATCTAAATCAATCGTATGCACCAAGATGTCGTCCAGCGCAGCTTCGATTGGTTTAACACCATCAAAAGGTGGCGCATTATGGCGGATTTCTTCCAACATTTCCAGTGAAATCGTATCTTCGATTGAAAAAGCACCGACACGCGTGCGTTTGAGCATCGTCACATAGCCACAAGAACCCGCAGTTTTCGCTAAATCTCGCGCTAATGAACGTATATATG
>CAYGTX010000069.1:2133-7863 GCA_964352935.1 uncultured Rickettsiales bacterium
CCATCCACCTTAATGGCGCTGTAGGCTGGCGGAATCTGGCTTATTTTACCAGTAAATTGCGGCAGAACACGCTCTATTTCCGCTTGTGTGGGAATTACATCAGAGGTTTCTATCACTTCACCTTCTGCATCTTCTGTATCGGTGGCTTTGCCAAATTGCACGGTAAACTCATAGGTCTTGGTTGCATCCATTGCATATGGAATGGTGCGCGTACCCTGACCAAATGCCAGTGGCAACACCCCTTCTGCTAAAGGATCTAATGTCCCTGCATGCCCTACTTTCTTCATCCCAATTGCCCTACGGGCAATACTCACCACTTTGGTGGAGTTAATGCCTTTGGGTTTATTGATGATAATCCAGCCAGATTTAGGAAATGCTATTTCTTCAGTCACCTATCTTCACTTGCATAAAAAAGTGGCGCAGCACTTGGCCACGCCACATTATTTTGATGAGTATTACTTACGCTTTCAAGCGTCTTGTAATGTATTTTCTTTATGTTGTATCGTATCCATTAACGCTTCAACACGACTGATTTCCTCAAACGTATTATCATGCGTAAAATGCAACCTCGGCGCATAGCGCAGGTTCAGCTTACGTGCAATCATATGCCTGAAGTGAGCCGAATTATCGTTTAATGTTTCCTCAAAATAGGCAGGAACATTATTTCCAAGCGGCACTGCATAGACGGTAGCATTACGCAAATCAGGCGAAACGGCCACTTGCGATACGGTAACAGACACACCCTCAAGTGGTGTGTGGTAAAATGCCTCATGCAAGAATACATCCGATAAAGCCTGTTTAATGGCTTCGCCAACTTTACGCTGACGTTGAGATGGTTCACGCTGAGGGTGATGATGACGTTTTGACATGGTTCAACTCCTAGTATTTAGGGATGAGCAAAAAAGAGAATAATACTATTCTACTACAAGCTTCGCTGCTCTTCAATGGTTTCAAATGCCTCAATCACGTCCCCGACCTTCATATCATCGTAATTCTCAAACGCCATACCACATTCAAAGTTTGTGGCGACCTCCTTCACATCGTCTTTAAAGCGTTTAAGCGTCTTCAATTTACCTTCATGGATAACCACGTTATCACGCAGCAAGCGTACGCCAGCACCACGTTTAATAACACCGTCAGTCACGAAACAACCCGAAACTTTTCCATATTTGGTAAGGTTAAAGACTTCACGAATTTCTGCATTACCCAGATATTGCTCACGCACGGTAGGATTCAACATTCCACCAAGCACGGCTTTCATATCATCCACTAAATCATAGATGACTGAGTAATAGCGTATATCCACACCTTCTTTTTCCGCAGCAAGCTTTGCCGGAGCAGAAGCGCGTACGTTAAAGGCAAGTATCAATGCTTTAGATGCAGCAGCAAGTGACACATCCGACTCATTAATACCACCTACGGCAGTGTGTAATACTTTAGCAGCCACTTCCTCTGTAGCTACTTTATCTAACGAACCAACAATCGCTTCAGCCGAACCTTGTACGTCCGCTTTAATGATAATTGGCAATTCTTTAATGCCTGAATTCGATGCTCTTTGGAATAAATCTTCCAACGAACCGCGTTTTTCAGAAGCAGCACGTAAATCACGCGTGCGTTTCTCACGATATTCAGCAATATCACGTGCTGTTTTCTCATCATCCACCACGGCGAATTCATCACCTGCTTGCGGCGCTTTGTCTAAACCCAACACTTCTACAGGCACTGAAGGTTTTGCTTTACTGTAGGACTCACCATGCGCATCACGCATTGCTCGCACACGACCCCACGCTTCACCCGCAACCACAATATTTCCGATGCTTAATGTGCCACGCTGAACTAGAAGCGTAGACACTACACCACGACCTTTTTCCACTTCAGCTTCAATCACCACACCCGCAGCTTTTCTGTTTGGATTAGCCTTAAGTTCCATCATCTCTGATAGTAAAAGAAGCGTTTCAAGCAATTTATCAAGATTTAGTTTTTGTTTCGCTGAAACATCCACCACCATCACATCACCACCTAGCTCTTCTGCTACTAAGTCATGCTGTAATAATTCATTACGCACACGTTGTGGGTTTGCTTCAGGTTTATCAATTTTATTCACTGCCACTACAATCGGCACACCCGCTGCTTTAGCATGGTTTATCGCCTCGACTGTTTGCGCCATGATACCATCATCCGCAGCCACCACAAGCACCACAATATCCGTCACTTTAGCACCGCGTGAACGCATTGCTGTAAAGGCTTCGTGCCCTGGAGTATCCACAAATGTTACTGAATTTCCGCCAGCAGTTTGCACCTGATACGCACCAATATGCTGTGTAATACCACCTGCTTCACCTGCCACAACATCCGCTTCACGGATTGCATCTAGGAGTGAGGTTTTACCATGGTCAACGTGACCCATAATGGTAACGATTGGCGAACGTGGCTCTAGTGTTTCAGGTGTATCTTCCTCTTCTTCCAGCAACACATTCTCAACATCAGCCTCGGTCACACGTCTTACAGTATGCCCCATTTCTTCTGCTACTAATTCTGCTGTATCTGCATCAATGGTTTCATTGGCTGTTACCATCATATCCATTTTCATAAGCGTCTTGATAACATCAGCGGCGCGCTCACTCATACGGTTTGCAAGCTCTTGCACCGTAATCACTTCTGGCAAACGCACTTCGCGATATTGTTTCTCACGCTGTTGATCACCACCAGAGGCACGCTTTGCTTTCGCGCGCGCACGCTTGATAGATGCCAAACTTCTAAATTTCTCATCCTGCTGCTCAAGCGCCTGTGTGATCGTAAGTTTATTTTGACGACGCTTATTATCCTCACCTTTTTTAGGACGCTTAGGCGCTTCCTTCTCACGCTCTTTTACGCTTGTTGCAAGGCGCTCAACTGTTTTGATTGGCTTAACTAAACCACCTTCTGTAGGGTCAACAGAAGCCGCAGCCAACTGGTCTTGCGTTGGCTCAACCACCTGATCTTCATTCTTTTTCGCTGCTTTCTTAGCTTCTTCTTTTGCACGCTCAGCTTGTTTTGCAGCACGCTCTTTATTTTCTTCTGCTTCTTTTTGCTCACGCTCCAAGCGCACTTTATCATCCTGCTCTTTTTGCTTCGCTTCTTCAGCAGCACGAATTTTATCTTCTTCAGCCGCGCGTTTTAGCACTTCCATACGCACAGCACGCTCGCTTGGCGTCAAACCCGAAAGTGACGCTTCAATCTCTGCCTGTCTTTGCTCTTCAGTTTTAACTTGATCTTGCTGCGTCGCTGTAGCTGATACATCTTTACCATCAGTGGTAAAACTACGACGTTTTTTACGCACCTCAACAGTGACAGAACGGTTTGAGCTTCTTGACGCACCACCTGCTGGAAGCTTCAACTTACTTCCCAGCGTTAGTGTTGACTTTTTCTTATCTTGCCCTGAATCTTGGCTCATAATGTAACTGTCCTTATTACTTCTTTTTTATTGCGATTCTAGCCAGTTTTCCAGCATCAAACAACGGCTATAAATTTTATCCGCAAGCTTACCTTTTAATAAAGCAAGGTATCCTATATGATTTTGCCCTAAAATACCAGCAAGTTCGTGAGATTCAAACAAATCACATACATCAATATGCTTATATTCGCCCTGAACCAGCTTTTTAAGCTCGCGTTCCGACCCTCCCTTTGACTGGAAAATCAACTTAACGCGGCCATCATTCAGTGCTACTTTAGCTTTTTGACCACCCACAATCAACACCCCCGCCTTCTTAGAAAGCGAAAGCCACTGCAGTACTTGTTTATTCAAATTGTGATATAGGTGATTTAAAAAACCATCTGCAAGCACTGCTTTTTCACCAAACAAAGCCTTCACACCTTCTTGTGATGTAACCTGTTGCATCGCTTCAGCAGTAAAAGCCACCCACTTCGCTTCACCGGGCAAAGCATCATATAAATCAGCCACCACTTGATGCTGCGGCGACATTAGCAACTTTATTGCCTCCTCTTTTTGAAGAGGAACACCCGTCACCGCACAACAAATTTGGTTAAACTGCTTATCTTGCTTCATATATGGATTAGTTAGCTTCCTTCGCTGGCACTTCACCTTCACCATCAAACCAGTGCTCACGCGCCTTCATAATAAGCGCATCGACTTGCTCGCTTGAAAGGTTTGATTTTGGCACCATTTCAACAAACTCATCACTTGAAAGATCAGCAAAGTCATCAAGTTTTTTCACATCTTGCTCAACAAGCTGTAATTTCACTTCATCACTTAATCCTTCAAATTCGATTAAGTCATCAGCAGCACCTTTTTCTTTAAGCGATGTTTTAGTATCTTCTTTACGTTGTTCTAAGAAATCACGCGCACGACTTTGAAGCTCACTTGCTACATCTTCATCAAACCCTTCAATAGAAGCCACTTCTGCAGCATCTACATAGGCAATTTCTTCAACTGAGTTAAAGCCTTCTGTTACCAATAGATGCGCAATCACATCTTCAACATTCAACGCTTCGATAAACAAGTCAGAAAGCGTGGTAAACTCTTCTGTTCGACGCTTAGACTCTTCGTCTTCTGTCATCACATCAATGTTCCAGCCTACAAGCTGCGATGCTAAACGCACATTTTGGCCACGACGACCAATAGCAAGGCTCAACTGATCTTCAGGCACAACCACTTCTATGCGCTTCTTATCTTCATCAATTACTACTTTTGATACTTCAGACGGCGCAAGCGCACTCACAAGCAATGTACCCACATCAGACGACCACTGAATAATGTCGATTTTTTCTCCAAACATTTCATTGATAACCGCTTGTACGCGTGAACCACGCACACCCACGCACGAACCAACTGGATCAATGCTTGAATCATTTGAATAAACTGCAATTTTTGCACGTGAACCCGGCTCACGAGCCGCAGCTTTTACTTGAATAATACCATCATAAATTTCTGGCACTTCTTGTGTGAACAACTTCACCATAAATTCAGGCGCGGTACGCGATAGGAAAATTTGCGCACCCTTAGGCTCACGACGCACATCTTCTAAATAGGCGCGCACGCGATCATTTACCTTAAACGCTTCGCCTTTAATCACTTTGTTACGACGGATAACCGCTTCAGCGCGACCAAGATCAACAATCACATCACCAAATTCAACACGCTTTACTGTACCATTTACAATCTCACCAACGCGATCTTTAAAGTCTTCATACTGACGCTCACGCTCAGCATCGCGTACTTTTTGTAAAATCACTTGTTTTGCTGTTTGTGCAGCCACACGCCCCAAATCGATTGGTGGCAATGGCTCACGCAAAAACTCACCCACTGCAAGTTCATTTGCCACAGTGCGCGGATCATCCAAAAGAATCTGCATCACGCTAATTTCTGAATCTTCATCAAAACTTTCTACCACTTCTAACTCACGGAAAAGATCAACTTCACCTGTTTTGCGATCAATATGCGCATGTAAATTACGGCCATAACCATATTTCTTACGCGCAGCAATCGCGATAGAGTCTTCCATTGCATCTACAATCGCATCTTTACTGATGTTTTTTTCACGAGCAACCGCATCTGCGATTTGTAAAATTTCTGCATTTCCAAAAGTGCCGGGATTAGCCATGGTACATTATCCTTTTAGGTTAAATTCTTATGAATTATTTTATTTATTACTATTTGCTACTAACAAGGCATCATTCATTACTAGTTTAGCAGTTGAAATTTGATCAAACGGCAACTCTACTTCTTCACCA
>CAYGTX010000070.1:0-7790 GCA_964352935.1 uncultured Rickettsiales bacterium
TTATTCTGGCTTTTTATTGAATTTTTTTCATACTTTGGAATAACACTAATTGCCGAAAAAGAGCCTGTTGGGGCTATTTTTATAATTTCAATAGCCATTTTAACAGTGCTCTTTACTCGACGCCCGATACAAAAAATCGCTTATCCAATAAAGAAATTAGACACAAGCATCGAAGTGGTTATTGGTGATATTTTTGATATCAAAGGCGAGAAAATTATCAGCTCCAACACTACGTTTGATACCGATACTGCTAATGGTTTAATTTCACCCGACAGCCTTCAGGGAGAGTTTACCAAGCGCTTTTTTCTAAATAATCTTCAAGGATTAGATGGTGCCATTAAGAAAGCTCTATCTAATGAAAGGCCAGATGAAGTACTAAAGACTGCCATAGGAAAAAACAAAAAATACCCGCTAGGAACTGTAGCAAAGATTTCACAATGTAATGAGCATTACTACCTTCTTGCAATGGCACACATGAACGAGAAAGGAAATGCACACTCAAATTTAGATATGCTAAAAAACTCCTTAAAAAAACTTTGGATATTTATGAAAGAGCAAGGTGAGCACGGAACAATTGTAATCCCGCTAATAGGAACAGGTAGAGGGCGAGTCAGAAGTAATAGAAAAAAGATTGTATCATTGATTGCAACTTCATTTTTAGAAGCACTCAATGAAAACGCCTTCGCTAAAAAACTAGTAATTGTGATTCATCCACAAGACTACCAAGAATATTATTTAAATCTTTTTGAAATAAAAGACTACTTACGGCATGATCTAGCCGATTAAAGCCCCACAACTGCCCCACAGAAGTATTAATATCAATTTATAGTTACTTTTTAAGCGGGTTTTGGAAGGAATTACATAAGTTTATTTAACTTATGCTTGCTGTTTGTTGCTCTTTTTTGTAGATTGTTTTCGTTATTAGAAAGCAAGCAGGAAAGAGCATGGCAAATATTGAAAAGCGCGTTTCAAGCAAAGGCGAAGTTTCTTATCGTGTAAAGGTAAGGCTTAAGGGCTTCCCTTCGCAAACTGCTACGTTTGACCGCCTCACCGATGCACGGGAATGGTCAAAATCCACAGAAGTTGCCATTAAAGAAGGCCGACACTTCAAATCAACCAAATCAAAGAAGCACACACTCGCTGAATTGCTGGAAAAATACGAAAAAGAAGTGCTCAGACACAAGGCAAACAGCACACATAACCAGCAATGCTATATCAACTGGTGGAAAGATAAAATCGGCGACTATACGCTTTCTAACGTCACCCCTGCCCTTATTACAGAGTGGCGAAACAAACTTATTGGTGAAAAGAATGAGTATGGACGCAGCAAAGGCGCATCCACTGCCAACCGCTATACAACCGCACTAGGGCATGTGTTCACCATTGCCGTGAATGAATGGGAATGGCTGGAAGTAAACCCAGTGCGTAAAATCAAGAAACTACAAGAACCACGTGGGCGTGTGCGCTTTCTTGATGATGAAGAAAGAATAAAATTGCTCGATGAATGCAAGAAAAGTGACAACCAACACCTATACATTGTCGTAGTGTTGGCACTTAGCACAGGGGCTCGCAAGAATGAGATTTTAAGCCTCAAGTGGCAAGATGTAGACCTCAAGCGCGGCCTTGTTACCCTTCACGAAACAAAGAACGGTGAGCGCCGCTCTATGCCCATTAAAGGCCATGCTTTCAGTTTATTAGAACAACAAAAAGAAACAAAACGAAAAGACTGCGACTATGTATTCCCTAGCGCCACTAAAAACCAACCGATTGATATTAGAACCTCATGGGAAACAGCCGTCAAAAAATCAGAGATAGAAGATTTCCGTTTTCACGACTTGAGGCATAGTGCCGCCTCTTATCTTGCCATGAATGGCGCAAGCCTTGCTGAGATTGCTGAAGTGCTAGGGCATAAAACCCTGCAAATGGTGAAGCGCTACGCGCACCTTTCCGAAGCCCACACCGCAAGCGTGGTGGAGCGTATGAATCAAAAGATATTTGGGTAGAATTATGGAATCCAAAAGCTACGAACTTTTACACATTCCTACTATAATTAGAAATAGATGCAAAGATTTATTAGAAACTTACGTTTTATCAATATCCGATGAAGAAATAACTCTAACATCACATCCCCATCATGAAGATTACCGACCTTTAATTAATCTTATTTTAGATAATGAAACGATGCCGACTTTATGGAAGCGCCTTGAAAAAGATGATGAAGTCTACCTTTTCCTAAACTCTGTTATAAACGATTCATCCTCTTGGAGTATGGTTGATAGAGTCCCCAAAAGTCGTCAAAAGGCTTTATATTCACAAACAAAAAAACAGTTATCAAAGTTAATACAAATAACTCATGAATCAGCAGAGGTAAGGTTTGCAACTCAGATGTTTTTTGAAGAGGCATTTAATAACCTATTAAAAGAAGAGCGCTACTCAAGCATTACATACAAAAAAGGTGCTCGAGGTGTGGGTGAAAGGTACTTTCAATTCTCAGATTTAATTTATGAAATAATAAGAACATTCGATAATTACGAAGAATGGTTTATGTCTCAGAAACGAAATGAAGATTCTGCTTTTCCTAGAAAGGTTAATGAAGTTAGCAGTTTCCGAACGTATATGACAAGAAATATAGCAAAAGAAATTGAGCGTATTTATTCAAAAAAAAACTATGCATTAGTTGCCGATATTATAAATGTAATGTTCCCTGATTTAGAGCCGCTTACACATGAGCATGTGCATAAATTACTACCAAAAAGGAAAGTTCCTTTAAAAAATTAAATGAACCTTCCAATACAGGTTTTTTAAGCCTCGTTATAAAGGAGAGCAACCTACAAATACGTAGATTGTTTAACTTTAATACTGAGGTTCAAAATGACCGACAAACAATACCTAACCATCAAACAACTATCTCAAAAATACCCTGCCTTTCCCGAAGGTGGATTGAGATATTTGGTATTTAATGCCGATAAGAACAACCTAGCAAGTGCTATCATCCGAGTAGGCCGCAAGGTGCTACTTGAGGAGTCAGCTTTTCTTGATTGGATTAATAACCAAAATGGAAGGGCGTAAGACATGAAAGCAACAAAGAAAAACAAAGAAGATGTTATGGTCTTCCAAAAGTCAGGGCAGATATTCACAACCTCGCTTGATATTGCCGATAAGTTCGGTAAAACGCACCGCGATGTTATGCGTGCGATTAACAACCTTTCATGCTCAACGGAATTCTCACTGCGCAATTTTGCGCAGTCAGATTCTACTAATTCACGTGGTAAAAAAATAAGAATTTATCATATTACCCGTGATGGTTTTTCATTTTTTGTCATGGGCTTCACTGGCAAAGAGTCCGCCGCTTGGAAAGAAAAGTATATTGATGCATTTAATAGGCTTGAGTCTGCTTATAAACGCCAGCAAGACCCTGAGCATCTATTGTTGCGAACAGATAGTAAAAAGATTCGCCGAGGCCAAGCAGATGCTATACAGGCGTTTATTGAGTATGCAAAAGAGAATGGAAGCAATAGTGCAAATTACTACTATATGGCATTCACTAAGATGCAAAACAATGCCTTGTTTATTGCTGATATAGCCAAGCCAAAAAATAAGCGGGATTTACTTAATACTGAACAACTATTTCAGATAGGTATTGCTGACCAGTTAATCGCAGGGGTTATCCGAGAAGGTATAAAGGTGGGCATGCATTACAAGGAAATATTCAAGGCAGCAAAGCGCAAAATATTAGCCTTCGCTGAGCTTGTGGGTGTTTCTGGAGTGCCATCGCTAGGCTTATTAGGGCATAATTCAAAGCATATGCATGAATATGAAAGACAGGAAGCTGTAACTTCCTGCCCAAAACCAGAATCTTGCAGAAACCAGCCTAGCGCAACTTAGCATACACCATGTTTTTAAGCAATAAGGGAACGGGAGGCCATGCGCCTTCCGAACCTTTTGGCATGCGTGCTGAAACCTATTTGGATATGGGGCTTTCAGTATTTCCATGCGGCAAAGATGACGGGAAAACGCCTCTCGTAAAATGGCAGCATTTACAAGACAAGTTAGCTTCTGAACGGCTTATATACAATTGGCTTGAGCGTTTTGAAAACACCAATATAGCCATTGTCACTGGTACACTTTCAAAGCTTACGATTGTTGATTCTGATAACCCTCATGTTTCCCTACATGAGCTGTTTGAAAGATTCGGCGAAACGCCACTGGTAGCACAAACGCCGAGCGGTGGTTATCATCTCTATTATAAACATAATGGTGAGCGTTGCAGCGTATCTAAGGCGCAGCAAATTGATATTAGGGGGCAAGGTGGTTATGTAGTCGCTCCGCCCTCCTATAACCCTCAAACGGGCGTGGTATATCACTTTGTATTGGGTGATATATTCGACATACCTCAATTGCCTTATATGAAGCAGCAAAAGGCGATAACCACCTATGAAAAAGGTGAGCGCAATAGTGCTTTATTCAAACAACTTAAAAATGACGCTGCTAATATCAATGATAAGCAAGCACTCTTAGAGCATGCGGAAAAACTAAACAATACGATGTTATTATCTCCCCTATGTTTCCCAGAGGTGGAAAGAGTAGTTGAAAGTGTCTGGAAGTATAAGCAGCAAGGTAAGCTGTTTACAACAGGCAAGCAACGGCTGGCAATTGATATTGAGCACATCGCAGCATTGCGTTTTAAACATTCCCGAGCAGTTGATATGTATCTTGACCTTTTAGCGTGCCACAAAGGCAAGAATACTACCTTCGCAATTAGCTCTAAAGCCTATGCTAAACGCTGCGGCTGGAGTTCAAAAACAGTGAAAGAACAGCGAGACATATTGCTTCACTATGGCTTGATTGAATGCGTAAAGAAAGGGGGGCGGTTTAAGGGGGATGTTAGCCTTTACGCCTTTAGTTCTTAGTTCTTGGCTGCCATTCTTACAAATTCCTGACATCTGCCTTCAGGCTTTTCTTTACTGCAAATTAGAAGAGAGTTGCTTGCTGTAACATACTCTTTAATTTGATTAGGAGATGCCGGTAAATTTTTCTCGTTTGAATCTTTTACATCAAATCGTGCACCACGCCATGAATGAAAAATGGAATAAAGGCTTTCATCCATTTTATAAATTCTATACAAGGTTACTTCTCCCTTGTTTCTTCCCAAATTTGCAATGTCAGACGCTCCTTCTTGTAGTCCACCGCACATCAATAGTGCGACAAAAACATTATTCTTGTCTGCAAGAACTTGAGCGGCAGTGCCTTCTTTTCCACAAGTTTTTACAGTTAAGCCATACAAGAGGTTGAAATATTGAGCGGGGGTGCTATCAATTTTCTTATATCCAGAAATTGTAATCATTTCTTTCCAGCTTTCTACTGTTTGCCCTTCAGGAAGAAATTCTGTTAAGTAGAAATTACCATCACCTTCAGAGTGAGCGGGCTTAGGCTGCCAATTGCTAGGTGTTGGAGCTACCACTAAGTAATCATAAATTGGAACTAAATGATGCATCCATTTTGGTTTTTCATCAGCTACCGCTGAAACAGAAATTAAAGCAATTAGTAGACTGAGGGGGAAAAATCTTTTCATTAGCACTATCCATTTAGATTCATCAATTACAGAAAGCTATCTTTAATCATTATTTTTATCAAGTTACAATCTTACTAATAAAGCAAGGGGTTAATTTCTACCCCCAATATAACAATACACCCCTTAAAAGATATTATTCCAATCAGTACAGAAGGCTTGCATGGTTAATGCCATCAATACCTATTTATTCACTATCTGAGGAGTCCTAATATATAGTATATAAGTTGCTCAAAATGTTCTGTTAGCTAGAAGCTAAATATAGCTAGAAAGAAAATCAATTTTTTTGGGTTTAGGTTACGTGTTCACACTGACCTCACACTGCCTTTTGCTTTCTTATAAACTTTAGCTATGCAAAAAAACAATCCATTTAAATACAAATGACTAAGCTTTACATCCGAAGTAGCAACTTTTTCCTTGATTATTTTCTAGTGCATCAAGGCGGGTAAGCTATTGTTGGCAATGTGGAAAACAATAAGTAATTACAACAGCCCAGCCATTACTTCCCTACTCTCTTTAGCAAGTTCTCTTTTCATGCTATTGGTGGCTTTCTCTAAAGCCGCTTCCCTACTCTTTATTGTGCCCATAAATTAAGAACCTTTATTATTTATTCGGGCGCATGGGGTTAAGTGCAAATTTTAGTGCTACCCTACCCCCTTGCTAACTATGAGCATTATAACATAGTAAGGGGTGTATTGTTATATTGGGAGTAGTTTTTACGCCCTAAAGCGAGATATCGCTATCAGTGCTATTTTTCTTTTTTGGTAAACTTGCATCAGCTTTAACTTTTTCTGCATCTTCAACTTTTTGACCATAATTTCCTGAAAGCTGCTCTCTTAAATCATCATCACTAATGCCCAATGCTTCACGTCTTGTTTCTATTATATTACTTACATTTTTAGACCATTGACCATAGAACACCTCCCTAATACCATCTTTTGACATCGGACTTTCCGATTTTTCAGTATAATGCTCCTTTTTTTTGTCTAGTTTCTCTTTTAGCTTCGCTAATTCTTTATCGCTCATTTCACCTATTAGAGACCAAACTTTATCGTTTACTTCTTTAAGGTGCCCTTTTTGTTCTTCGGAAGCTGGCGCTGCAAATCCGAATTCTTCTTGTAAGCTTACGGCTTTTTCTATTAGACTTACTACTTTATCACTTTTGCTGCTAAACATTCCCATAATGCCCTCCATTAAAAATAGCTTACATTTGAAGATAACTTATAAAAGTTAATAAAAGCTTAATGTCTTTTAAGGAAACCCACCATTTCCCAAAACACAATTGAAGCCATCCAAACCAAAAAGAAAAGACCGCCTGCAATCATCAATGATGAAAAGCCTACTAATAGCCACGACCACCAGCTATCAAATAGCAGTAGCCAGCTTATAAGATAGCTTATGCCGTATAGTTCTAATGATGCTGCCAACATTCCAGCCAGCCCAATATATATTCCTAAAAATCGCTCTTGCATGAGATGTACTCCGCTTGTTATTGAAACAAAGCGACCACCTAAAAGCAGGATAGAATAACAGCTAAACAACTTCTTGGTGGTCGGGGAGTTCGTAAGTCGCGTTAGAACGACTGCTCTGGTCTTTAAGCATAGCTCTGGACATACACCAAAGCCTCCCCGACCGCAGAAGTCGAGGAGTACTTTACGGTAGTACTAACACCGTCTAACGAGAGGTTACGACACCCCAAGCGGCAACTCACCGCTATGTGATTATGTTTAGGGGAAGTGTTAAGCGATGGCAAGAAATAACATACTTATCTAGAGTGCCGAAAAAGCTTCATAATGAAAAAAGCGCTAACACTATTTAAATTTATATTTCTAGATGTTAGGTTCATATGAAATAAATGATTCCTTAAAGAGGCTTATAATGAAATTAATTGTTTTTGTTTTTTCCATTGTGGTTCTTATACAACCGACCACTTCATATGCCTTTTACTGTAATGAGCCCACAGAGCCACATAAGCCCTTTACTAGAGATGAATGGACATTTAATTCGTACAAAAGAGAAATTACACAGTTTGCTGAAGATAGTAATGACTACGCGCGATGCATTGCTAAAGAACAGCAGGAAAAAGTTGATAAAGCTATTTGTGAATTTAATTGCTTCGCCGAAGGGCAAGACTTTTGTTCTTGCTATTAGCTATAATATTTACAAGAAATCTATGGGGCACTAGTGGGGCACTGAGGGGCAAATATTTGCAATTTTGTAG
>CAYGTX010000071.1:0-7578 GCA_964352935.1 uncultured Rickettsiales bacterium
TAAAATGCCTAAAATTGTATCGCTCGAATATGAGCGTTGTTTTTGTGATACTGCAAGAATGAACGAGAAAAGCAACGTAGCACATAAAATGCCAATGCTAATATGGATATTAGCAATAAGTGCGAGTGCAACGCCTAATAGTGCAGAGTGAGAAAGTGCGTCGCCAAAAAATGCCATACGTTTCCATACCATAATACTGCCAATAGGGCCCGCAATGATAGCAATTCCTGTGCCTGCAAGTAGTGCTAACAGAATAAAGTCACTCATGATTTAAGCTCCTTTTCTTCACTGTGACCATTGCAAATATGACCTGCAACATCATGTGTGTGATCGTGATGGTGAGTATACACCGCCATCGATGAAGCTTCTTTTTTACCAAAGAGCGCAAGATATTCTGGGTGCTTACTAATTTCTTCTGGGAAGCCCTCACAACAAATGTGACGATTCATGCAAATCACTTTCGAGGTGGAAGCCATCACCATATGTAAATCGTGTGAAATCATAAAAATGGCACATTTTTGCTCATGACGAATTGTTTCTAACAGTTGATAAAACTCCGCCTGACCATGAATATCCATGCCTTGAATAGGCTCATCTAATATCATTAAATCGGGATTTCTCAATAATGCACGGGCAAGCAACACGCGTTGTGTTTCTCCTCCCGATAAATCATGCACTTGTTTTAATAAAAGAGAGGCGATGCCTAGTTTATCTGCAATATTTTCAACGTCAGATTTATCACGCAACGCAGGTCTGTCTGGCATTATACGTAAAAAACGCCGAACGGTAAGGGGGAGTACTTTATCGATATAAAGTTTCTGTGGCATATAGCCAACCACCAGTTTTTTCTTACGATAAACTGTTCCCTTATCGGCTTTTTGAAGCCCAAGCAAGATGCGCGAAAGGCTAGTTTTTCCGCTGCCATTTGGTCCAATGAGCGTGATGACTTCACCTGCCTTAATTTCTATCGAAACATGCTCCAGCACTTTCTTCTCGCCAAAGCGAAGATGGATGTCGTTTCCTTGTAATAATAGGTCGGAAGAAGAAGTCTGCGTCATTGTCATATTTTTATAGATTCAGTCAAAGAATAGGCTATCATAACAGGAAATATAGTATTTTCCATTGAATTGAGACTACTGAAACTATAACGAATATTATCCATTGAAATAACATGACGCTAAACACCATCTTCAACGAAATTAAATTTAACGCGCAAGGGCTTGTGCCTGTTATCGCCCAAGAATCTGAAACGGGTGAAGTATTGATGATGGCGTGGATGAATAAAGAAGCCATTGAAGAAACACTTACGACCCATCGAGTCTGTTACTATTCTCGCTCTCGCGGAAAATTATGGCGTAAAGGCGAATCTTCAGGGCAGATTCAAACACTGGTTTCGTTGATAATAGATTGTGATGGCGATACATTGCTCGCTAAAGTGAAACAAAAAGGTGTGGCATGTCATACGGGTAGAAAATCATGCTTTTATAAACAAATAGATGGCGATAAAATTAAAATTAACCAAGAGGTTCAAGTTGCTCCTGAAAGCTTATATGGAGAAAATAAAGATGGTAAATAGAGTAATCTATACGCAATATTTAAGTGTGTTACTGGGCGTTATTTTATGTTTTGGTGTTAATACTGCACATGCAGAGCTGAAAGATTTGCCGCAGCTAACCATTCTTTCTTCGCCGAGTCTTGATAGAGTATTAACAAAGGTTGCGCGCGACTATTCCTCTCAAAGAGAAGTGACAGTTACCACATCTTTTGAGCCAGACTCAGAGCAAGTTGAGCGTATCCGCGAAGGTAACCCAGCTGATATTATCATTACTTCTCACGCACAATGGATGAGTGATTTAAAACAGCGTGGTCTGGTAGATATTTATTCTATCAATAATTTAGTGCGCAATAATTTATGCCTCACCGCATCTACCAATAGTGCTGTGAGTCGTTACAGTATCGATTTAGATGCTTCATTAGAGAAAAAAATTGATTTTATTTTAGATAGAGCCTTTGTTGTTATTGGTGATCCTGTTTATTCATCGTTAGGTGTCTACACGCTACAAGCACTTTCAGCATTAGATGCTGAGGAGAGGGTGCTTTCACGCGCAATTCGTGCTGGTGGTGCTGAAAATGCCTATTTAATTGCTAAAGGTCAGCATGCGGGTATTGTTTTTTGTAGTGACATTTCGGGTAATGAAGAATTAATGCAGCTAGGCATGTTTCCTGAAGAGATTCACGAGCCAATTATTTACCAAGTGGCAGTGGTTGCTGGTGAAAATATGGAGCGTGCGCGCAACTTTATTGAATATTTAAACAAACCAGAGACACAAAAGATTTTTAAAAATGCGGGTTTTGTAGTAAAATAGCAAAAGATAGTGATAAGATTGCGGGGAGAATATGAAAAAATTTACAGTTCAGTGTGACTTTAATGGTCAAAAATCACCATTTACCATTTACATTGGCGAGCCAGAGCCAAGCCATCATCCGTTGCATTTCCAAGCAGATTGGCTTTCTAAAGAACGTGGTGGTACTATTCCGCAGGAAGTAATGGATAGCGTGTCTAAGCTATATGATCTTGCACAGAAAAATAAAGTTTCATTTGAAGATTTATGTGCTTATGCACTAAACTCTGCATCAGAATCTTAATCACTCACCTTAAGCTATTATATCTTTTTTATATCGATTTCGTTAGGATATATTTCTTTTAAAAATGAATAAGAGAGAAACAATGCTTAACGAAAAATATCTTGATACCTACCATCCCAATGATAACGAGTTTCACCAAGCGGTGAACGAAGTGTTTGAAGATGTAGAGGAATTCTACAACGCACACAGTGAATATAAGAAACATAATATTCTAGAGCGTTTAGTAGAGCCTGATCGTATTATTCGTTTCAGAGTGACGTGGGAAGATGATAACAGAGAAATTCAAGTGAACCGCGCATGGCGTGTTCAGTTTAACAATGCGCTTGGTGCATACAAAGGTGGATTAAGATTTCATCCAACAGTTAATGAAAGCGTTTTGAAATTTCTAGGATTTGAACAATGTTTCAAGAACGCGCTCACTGGCTTGCCTATGGGGGGTGCAAAAGGTGGTGCTGATTTCGATCCCAAAGGACGTTCATCTTCAGAAGTAAGACGTTTTTGTAGCGCAATGATGACAGAGCTTCATCGTCATATAGGCGCTGAGGTAGATGTGCCCGCTGGTGATATTAATGTTGGAACACGAGAAATTGGTTATCTTTTTGGAACATACCTTAAGATTGAAAATAGATGGGAAGGTGTGCTGACAGGTAAGTCACCTACTTTTGGTGGTAGTTGTGGTAGAGAAGAAGCCACAGGTCATGGAGTAGTCTATTTTCTTGAAGCAGTATTAAAAGCGCATGATGAATTTTTAGAGGGTAAAAAAACACTCATTTCTGGCTCAGGAAATGTTGCAATATTTTGTGCTGAAAAGGCCATTAAGAAGAAGATGAAGGTGCTAACGTTAAGTGACTCTCAAGGAAGTTTGTATTTTGAAAATGGCATGACTAACGAAGAGTTAGATGAAATTAAAACCTTAAAACTAAAAGACCGTAAGCGCCTTTCAGAAGCAAAAATAGGTGAATATTTAGCGGGCAAAAAACCGTGGCATATTGATGCCGATATCGCCTTGCCATGTGCAACTGAAAACGAGCTTGATGTTGAAGATGCCAAACAGCTTGTAAAAAATAAATGTTTGGCTGTTGCAGAAGGTGCAAATATGCCGCTCACCGCAGAAGCACAAGATGTATTGTTAAAAAATGATGTTATTTACGTACCGGGAAAAGCAGCCAATGCTGGTGGTGTTGCCGTGTCAGGTTTTGAGCGCACTCAAAACGCAAGTATGGAGTCTTGGAGTGTTGAAAGAGTAGATCGTGCATTGCAGGATATCATGCAAAATATCCATGAAAAATGTATTAAATATGTTGATAAAAAAAATGGTGTTTATCCATATCGCAAGGGTGCTAACATCTATAGTTTCCAAAAACTTGCAGACACATTATTAGCGTATGGATTGAAGTAATTCGTTCAACCTGATTTCTAAATTAATAAGTCTCTTAAGTAGGTCATGTAATGCATGGCCTACTTTTCTTTATGCTTCTTTAATATCAAGCACACTCTTCGTTATAGAATTTTTAGCCACATATATGCGACTATTTAGAATATTCATTTTTTAGGAGAGTTCCAATGAATCAAGTAGTTAGAAAAGAATTAGAAACTGCAATTGTAAGAGAAGCTGTTGGTGTCTTTGACTCGGTAAAAAGGTTGGAGGCAGCCATTGATGAGCTGGAAAGTTCTGGTTTTGAGCGTCGCCAAATTAGCGTACTTGGAAGTGAAGGTGCAGTAAAAGAAACGTTTGGTAAAGCAAACCTTACGGCTAAGCAGCTTGAAGATAACCCTGAAACGCCACGTAGCCATGAAATACGCCGTGAAGAACTTGGCGTTGGGCAGGGCGTTGTAGTTGGTGGCGGCGCTTTTGCTGGCATATTAATTGCAGCTGCAATTTCAGGTGTGAGTGTTATTTCTGGTGGTTTGGTGACAACAATAGCATTAGGTGCAGTAGGCGGAACAGCCGTTGGTGCATTAGTTGCAAAATTCTTGGGTGAGAAATATGTCGATTTTTTCGAGCAACAAATTCAAAATGGTGGGTTATTGTTGTGGGTTGTAACCCCAGATGTAGCAAGTGAAAATAAGGCGAAACAAATATTATTAAATCATAATGCTAATGACGTTCATGTACATACAATTCCTGTGTATGTTGATAATGATTAATAGCTAAAATAATAATTAATCTTGCAGTTTAGTCTTATTTCTAAATAAAACAAATGGAAGAAGTAAGTAGAATGTTTACACATCATTTGTACTTCTTCCATATTTATCTTCTAATCTAATAATATCATCTTCTTCTAAATAACTACCTGTTTGCACTTCTATAATTTCGAGTGGTGTACTAGTTTTGTTTGCAAGAGAATGAACAACTCCCTGAGGTAAATAAATAGATTGGTTTGCGTCAAGGGTAAAGGTTTCAATTCCTTTAACAACTTCTGCAGTGCCATTTACCACCACCCAATGCTCTGCTCTATGCTGATGCGTTTGTGTAGATAGACTAGCACCTGCATTAACGGTGATGCGTTTTACTTTATTAAATTTGCCTTCGTAAATATTTTCATAATGCCCCCAAGGACGATAGACAAGGCGATGATTCTCAAGTTCGTCGCGATTATGCTCATTTAACTTTTTTAATATGTTGCGGATGTTGCCTTTCTCTTTATCTGCGATAAGCAAAGCGTCTTTGGTATCTACAATAATTAAATTATCTATACCAGTTGCCGCTATTAGCTTATTTTCTGCATAGACATAGTTGCCGTTACAGCCATCAAGCACAACATCACCATTGCATGCATTGTTGAACTTATCTTTTTTATGCAGCTCCCATAATGCATTCCAAGAGCCAATATCTATCCAGTTAGCATCTAGTGGTAACATCAATGCTTTTTCTGTTTTCTCCATCAATGCATAATCAATCGAAATAGACTCACATTGAGAAAAAGAGTTTTCATCTAAACGAATAAAATCTAAATCATTTACGGCGTTTTCAACAGCTGATTGTGCATGCTTAACTATTTCGGGGTGATGCTTTTTGAGTTCCTCAATTAACACTGAGGCTTTAAAAGTGAACATGCCGCTATTCCAATAATGGCCTTGATTGATAAATTCTTGCGCTAGTTCCTTGTTTGGCTTTTCTTTGAAATGCTTAATATGTAAAGCATCGCTGTTAACAATGCGCACGCCTGTTTCAATATAGCCATACTCTGTATTGGGGCTAGTTGGTGTAATGCCAAAGGTGACTATGAAACCTTGCTCTGCAAGTTTTTCTGCTTTCTTTGCTGCTTGAATGAAGCTGTCTTCATTGTGTATAATATGATCGGATGGCAGTACCAGTAAAATAGAATTCTCATCTTTTTGCATTGCTAAAATTGCCGATGCAGCAATCGCTGGCGCAGTGTTTCTAGCTGTTGGTTCTAACGCTATATGCTGAGGTTCAACATTAGCCTCTCTAAGATGCTCAGCTACAATGAATCTTGTGTGGTGATTGCAAATAACAATAGGCGCGCAAAAAGCTTGATGCGAAACACGCTTTATTGTGTCTTGAAGTAGTGATTTTCTAGAATTAAATGGTAAAAACTGTTTCGGAAACATACTTCTAGAAAGCGGCCAAAGCCTTGTGCCTGAACCTCCAGATAAAATAACTGGCTGCATAATTACACCTTTTGCTTAATAGTTATTGCGCGTTTTACTATGAACGTACGCCTCATTACAGATGCAAAACTATGTATAGTGCTTTATAAGAAATCACAACCAAAAAGAGTAATGTTATTAAATAACTCGCCTATGTGAGCTTGTTATAAGTAATAAATAGGAAAAGGAGGTGGTGGGATATCGGATTTGAACTGATGACCTACCGCTCACAAGGCAGGATTTGACCAAAACCTAGGGCAGGAAAGGCTTTGAGTGTTATTCTCACTGCATTTCTTTCAGAGTTCTTACACGCTGGTTTTATGACAATTCTGCCACAATCTCTGAAAATGGAAAATCTTTTTAACACCATGCTTTCTTTGAATTTTCTAATTTAACGAGAGTAAAAGTAGTAACTTATTATACTTTTTAGTGATCTATAGTTTAAGTAAAGCAATATACCGAAAGTTAATAAGCTTTAATTATACCCTAGTTTAGTATTTTTGTGATAGAATGATAAGGAATAAGGAATGCAGAAATCAGGTTTTACTCTTTTAGAACTTTCAATCGTAATCGTGATTATTGGCTTGATTGTAGCTGGTATTAGCGCTGGACAGAGTCTAGTTAGGCAAGCTACATTGCGTACTATTGTATCTGATGTTAACGAATATAAAGTTTCGTACAATACATTTATACTGCAATATGATGCAATTCCCGGAGATATGTCTAATGCTGGTAGCTACTGGTCTGGATCCCCTAACGGAAGTGGAAATAAGCTTCTTGTAGGTGACTCTTCTGATATGACTGAGAATCTTGCATTTTGGCAACATTTAGCTTCAGCAGAACTTATTCAAGGAAGTTATGTTAGTACAGATCAGGGGACACCAAACTCTGTTCCTGGCATCAATGTACCTGCAGGATCACTAACAGGCTCTGGCTACTATGTTACCAATGCGTATGATAACTCTGCAGGAATTTTTGGACGAAACACTGGTAATCTACTAAGTTTGGCTATACAGGGCGCTTCTAATTGGTTCTATGGAGTGATGCTTCCGGGTGAGGCTCATTCTATAGATGTTAAAATGGACGATGGGCTTCCTGCCTTAGGCGAAGTGATGACAGATTTTTGTGCTAGTGAAGGGCGCACATTTACTGGAGATTACTCTACTGTGACATATAACTTAAGCAGTGAAACGCCCAATTGCCGAATGTGGTTTTGGTTTTAAATCAATTAATAGTACGTATGTATTATAAAGAATATGGATAGTTAATAGAGTTAACGACTTGGTAAGTTGGTGTTTGGGGGGGGGAGGTGGGGGG
>CAYGTX010000072.1:0-7471 GCA_964352935.1 uncultured Rickettsiales bacterium
GGGCAAGAAAGTAGCCCATTGCGAAAACGTTGATTTTCATTTAGAAACTTGAAGCGGTCTTGTTTTAATGGATGGTGATCATACACAAAATTATCAGACAGCAAAAAAACTCTCAATATCTTCACTTGCTCTTCGGTGGTCTCTTCCCGCATAGCCCATTTTCTTAAATTGCTTGATTTTCTAAATAAAACAGCTACCTCTTGATAAGATAGTATTTCACCTAAAATTTCTATTTTACCTGCAACTTCTTGTTGCTCACCATCCCGTACTGATAAAATATATTTTCTAAAATCGGGACATTTTTCTAGAATTTCTACACACTCACCCCTAGCACGTTTTTCTTCTCCATTTCTTGAAAATACAAACCTATGGATAATGTTCAGTTGGTCAAACCCAAGCTCAGGATTTTTTATCTTTGCCATAAGCGCTTTATTTTTTCTCAATTTTTCTACATATCGTGATAAAAGGCTTGGTGTGGCAAAGAAATCTCTCATCATATTTAATTTATTCTCAAACTTTTGCCTCGCATCATTCTGACCCCAATCAACGTTTCCAATAGCGTAAGCATGTGCTTCAGGTAAATGAAACTTAAAACTTTGTCTAAATTTTATGCTACTAAGAAACTCTCGACGAAATGCAGGCTCTCTAAATAGTTGTAGAAATGACCTAGAATTATCATAAAGGCCACTTTGTTGAGCAATATAACCTTCAAATAATCCTTCGCTTTGTATAAGAGCTGCTATTCTTTCTTGCTCCACTTGCGGAACTTGCTCACTAATAGCATCATAATCTTGTTCATTTACATACGGTTTTAGCTCTATTTCCAAGCCAAGAATTTCAGCCATCTCACTTTCCTTTTTCAACATTACATGGTTAAAATAACAAACAATCCTTAAAAAAAGATTAATATATAAATCGTTGCGTATTACTTCTTGAAGAGATTCACCATAAAATTTACCAATATTCGCCTACAGCCACGTGTTTTAGGTTTGAACAGAAAGCCCAAGAAACACAGAATTTATCAGCCTTTGCAAGCGATTAGAACTTTCCAGTTGGCATCCTTGTTTCGTTTCCACCGTAATGCATATCATTTATGTACAAGGATATTACTTTCTTAGTCGAGCAACTTAAACAAGCAATGGGTATAAATAACTGCCCAGTTCTTTTGTTGTAAGATCAGGGTAAGATAATAATATCTTATTTAGTATCAGAGTGCTGTCATACGTGATAGGCTTAGGCATATAAGGAATCCCCAAATGAAAAATCTGACCATAGGCGTTGTCGGCACTTCTAAGAAGAAGGACGAACGACGCGTTCCGATCCATCCTGACCATCTATTACGCTTGCCAGAACATATTCGTCACCAGTTAATCTTTGAAGAAGGGTATGGCGAGCCATTTGGCATTGGAGATTCAGACATTGCCACACAGGTTGGCGGCATTGCTAAGCGTAGCGAGCTACTCACCAACATGGATGTTGTCATTATTGCTAAGCCTGTGCTGGCTGACTTTGAAGAGCTTCACGTAGGTGGTGTTCTTTGGGGATATCCACATTGTGCACAACAGCGCGCTGTCACGCAAATAGCGATTGATCGCAAACAAACACTTATTGCATTTGAAGATATGTTTATTTGGGGGCCAAAGGGGCAAATAGGCCGTCATAGTTTTTATAAAAACAATGAAATGGCTGGCTATTGTGCGGTATTACACGCATTACAGCTTAAAGGTATTGATGGGCATTACGGAAATCAGCGCAAGGTAATTATTTTTAGTTTTGGCGCAGTCAGCCGCGGCGCTATATACGCTCTCAAAGCACATGGGTTTCGTGACATTACCATTTGTATACAGCGCCCCGATCACGAAGTGCGTGAAGAAATTCTTGATTGTAGCTATACTCGGATAATGAAAGGCAGCCAGGGGCAAGCTAGAATGATTGTGGTAGAACATGATGGCTCTGAACGCCCCTTGAGTGACTTGATTAGTGAAGCAGATATTATCGTCAATGGCACATTTCAAGAGCCAAACAGTCCTTTTAACTTTGTGATTGAAGAAGAAAAAGCATGCTTAAGAAAAGATAGTCTTATTATTGACGTGAGTTGCGATGAGGGCATGGGATTTTATTTTGCTAAACCCACCACGTTTGAGAACCCTATGTTTAAAGTAGGTTCAACAGATTATTATGCGGTAGACCATACACCAAGCTATCTGTGGGAAAGTGCCTCACGCGCTATTTCTGCCGCCTTGATTGTGTATTTACCAACGATGATTGCAGGTCGCGAGAGCTGGCAAAAAGATGAAACTATTCGCAAAGCAATCAATATTGATGCTGGCGTCATTCAAAATCTTGCTATACTTTCATTTCAAAATCGTGAAGCAAGCTATCCTCACCTCCCATTAACAGATAGTACTGCCAATATTCATTAGGAGAAACTATGCAACATAACTGGCTAGAAAGAATTGGTATGAATGATTTATTGAGTGCTGATAATAGTTGGATGATTTATGTATTTTGCACGGTTCTTACAACATTAGTACTTAGTCATATTTCTCGATTACTACTCAATCGCTTAGAACAAAAACTACAAAAAACACATAATTTATTTGATGATGCGCTGGTGGCGGCCATTCGTCGCCCAATCCGCGCCATCATTTGGCTAGTCGGCATTAGCATTGCCGCTGAAATTATTTATCAGCATACAGAAGCGCCCATTTTTGCCGCTATTCCTACTATACGCGAAGTATTGTTTATTTTAATTGTAGGATGGATTTTACTCCGGTTCACCAAAAATGGTTCTAAAGCAATTGTTGCACATCGCACACGACGTGGTGATGTGGTTGACCTTACGACTATTGACGCGCTTACAAATCTGCTTAAAGCTTCTATTTTTATTACGACTGGCTTAATTGTGCTACAAGCATTGGGATACTCCATCAATGCAGTACTCACCTTTGGTGGTATTGGTGGCATAGCCGTTGGCTTTGCTGCTAAAGATGTGCTGGCGAATTTCTTTGGTGCGATGATGATTTATCTCGACCGCCCATTTAATGTAGGTGATTGGATTCGCTCACCTGATCGTGAAATTGAGGGTACTGTTGAGACTATTGGCTGGCGAATGACTACGATTCGTACTTTTGATAAGCGTCCACTTTACATCCCCAACTCAGTATTTGTGCAAGTTGCTGTTGAAAACCCATCACGCATGAGCCACCGCCGCATCTACGAAACCATTGGCATTCGTTATGATGATATTGGACAAATGAAGCCAATTATTGATGCAGTAAGAAACATGCTAAAAGAACATGTCGAAATCGACAGCTCACAAACAATGATTGTGCATTTTAATGCGTTTAATGCTTCTTCATGTGATTTCTTTGTCTATACCTTCACCCATACCAAAGATTGGATAAAGTTCCACGAAGTTAAGCAAGATGTGCTTTTGAAGATAGCAGATATCATTGCTGATCATAAAGCTGAAATAGCCTTTCCAACTCACACGCTTCATGTTGCAGAACTAGAGCAGCAGGCGGCCCAAAAGACTTAAAACATACATGACAAGATAATACTTCTATATAAAGCTGAGTATGAATTAATAAAGCCCAATAGTTGTGCCAACTCGCACCTCTTTTAACGAACGATCCAGAACCCAATTTAAGAACTGGCTGACACTATCTACTTGGTCATCATGCTTCGTCGCTGGAAACCCAAGCAACTCTTGTTCTAAGCAATGCAACCAAGAAGCTTCAAGCGGAAAAAACACCTGCTCTTGCTCAAAGGCAGCGCTCGCAGAAGAGAAGCGCTCTATTTTGCTGCCAATTGGGTTTATTCCAGTCGGATACACCCCCTCTGATTTCAATTGTTGTATTAATGACGTTCCTGCCCCCTTATCTTCGATAAGAGTCCACCTCGCATTATAATGCTGCCTTAATTTCAAAATGCATGCTTTCAGCTCAGGAAAATTCATCTTCTTTCTTACTATATTTAAAAGAAAGTATTTATTCTCATGCATCTGCCAAACACTGATGACAGACCAATCATTATTTACCCGGTATCGACGCTTAAAACATATCTCTTGCTTTCATAAGGAAGCGTTCTATAGCGACGAATCCACTCAGTTTTGATAAGGTTACCTTCAACGGGGATGGGCTGTTGCTGGTATTGCGCGTTGAAATGCATACTACCCATATCTATTTTCAGACGATTTAGTGTATCTAGCGTCTCATGATCGGGATGTAGAAGGTCGCCCTCCTTCCTAATAAATGAGTTGCCAGTACTCAGCTTATAGACTTCATCTTCAACGGCAATCGCAGGAAAGGAAAAATGTTTCCACCCTCCCTTTTCTAACAAATAGCCAGTTGGGTCTTCCTCATGAATACGCTGCATAATCATAGCAATTACGCCTTTCTGTTTATCATCCAAACGTGTAACCAATGTATTAGAGATCCAATCATTAGCATTATTTCGAATGGTTTCTGATAGAGCATCTTGCGGCTTAATTGGGTCATCAACAAAAATAAAATCAGCACCACGACCCGTAAGAATGCCGCCTGTAGATGTAGCTAATCGACAGCCACCTTTAGTTAACTCAAACTCTGCTTCACCCGCTTTCTTTGGGTTAACATTGGCATCTGGAAAAACATCTCTATACCAAGCACTCATCATGAGTGTTCGTTGCATTCGTGAGAACTTAGAGGCTAGATCTTGCGCATAACTCACACCAATAACATTTGCACGAGGATTGAGCCCCATAACCCATGCTGGAAAAGCAACACTGCAGATAAATGACTTTAATGAACGAGGCGGCACATTTAAAATCAGACGCCTATCATCACCACTATAGCTATTAACTAATGCATCACAAATAACATCATGATGCCAGTTCCAGCGCATAGGCTTGCCATGCATTTCATAAAAGGCACGACGGAGGAATAATTTAAAATCATCCCTCACCGCCTGATTTAAAATCTTTTTCTGAATCTTTTTGATATGAGCGCTATTCACTGTCTTTATCCTCCTGCTTCAGATATATTTTCAATATATCCAGCTCTTCCTGCGTGATTTGAGGGTCATGGCCAGACGCCTTATCTTCTTCAGCATATTTATGTCTAAGGGCAATAAGCTCAGCCATAGCTTTCTTATCACCACTCAGCGCATCGTTTACTAGGCGTTTTATAATCGCACGCTGCTTGGTGATTTTCTTTTTGGTCCCACCCTCTGTGATTTCAATAGTAAGATTGAGTTCTTCCAAAAAATCAGTACGGAAATTTTTCTGCCCCTTAGGCCTGCCCCGGGGGTTCCCGGAGCGACCTTTTTGAAATTGACCAGCCTTTGGCGGTCGACCGTAACCAACTTCATCTTGATCTTGGTTTATATCAACCATTACTGCACCTCCTGCGCATTGACGCGCTGGTTGAAAGTTTCACCAGTTTCCTGCAGGATTGCATCCTTTCCTGTCAGTTCCTGCCAGCGGCGCACTATAAGGTCACAATATAATGGATCCAACTCGATACAGCGTGCGATACGGCCAGACTTTTCACACGCAATTAAGGTCGTGCCAGAGCCCGTGAAAGCATCAAGAACAATATCATTTCTTTTTGTACAATCTTTGATAGCATCAATAATCATTGCTACAGGTTTAACCGTTGGATGCATTTCGAGGTCTTTTTGGCCACTGCCAAAACTATTTACACCCTTGTAATCCCATACATTGGTTCGATATCGCCCATATTTGCCAAGCTCAACGTTATTGATATGTGATTCAGTTCCATTTTTGAATACGACGACCATTTCGTGCTTTGAGCGATAGAACGAGCCCATACCACCATTGGTTTTGTTCCAGATGCATATATTTTTGAGTTCAGAATAATGCTGTTTCCCAGCAGAAATTAACTCATATAAATGTCGCCAATCCATAAATAGATAGTGTAGCGATCCATCTTTACTAAATTTTACCATGTAAGTGATAAACGAAGCTAGAAAGTCAATAAATTGCTCTTCACTCATTTCACCCGTAGCCATTGCAAACTCACGATGTTTGATTTTGCCTGAACCACAAACATGACCTTGAATCTTTACATTAAACGGAGGATCACTTATCACCGCATGAGCAACTTTACTTTCCATTAGCAAGCGGTAGGTTTTTTCTTTGATCGCATCACCACAAATAAGGCGGTGCTGCCCTAGCACATATATATCGCCTAGCTGTGTGACAGCTATTTGATTGTCACTCGTTTCAGGCAATTTATCAGTAGGGTCATCTTCTTGAGATGATGGAACACCATCGATGCAAAAATCAACTTCAGCTGTTTCAAAGCCTGTTACCTCAATTTCAAAATTCTGCTCAACTAAGTATTCAAACTCGATCGCCAGCACCTTTTCATCCCAACCAGCAAGCTCTGCCAGTCGATTATCGGCAATCATATAGGCGCGTATTTGCTCTGGCGTGAGATGCTCAACACATAAGGTGGGAACCTCTTCCATTTCCAATAGCTTTGCAGCCTCAACGCGCCCATGGCCAGCAATAATATTGTTATTACTATCAATATAGACAGCGCCAACAAAACCAAATTTTTCTATACTGGACGCAATTTTACGTATCTGTTTAGTGCTATGTGTTCGTGCGTTATAAGGACTAGGCTTAAGAGAATTAATAGAAAGGTTGATAATATGAGATGTAGGAAGTGTAATAGTTTTAGACATGCGCTTACCATTGGTTAAACACCCCAAAAGCTCACCTGCAGCACCTTGCTACATGTTATAAAAAAAGCTTTTTGAGAAATTAAACCGCAGATGTCGTCTCATGCCGCCCGACTTACGTCGGGAATCTACGCCTTGGCACTCATGTGCCACTGAACACACTCCGACTAGCGCATCGGCGGACCCTTAGATGCTCATGCACCACGCTAATCTTCCTGTGATAGGATTGCCTAATATTTTACCAAGAGTAGAATTCTATTGCAAGCTTTTTTGTAGCGCTAAAGCTCTTCTTTCAGTTGACTTCCAAACGACCTCGGGGCTTTGTGTTGCTCATATTTTATAAGGAGAAACTCATGCAACAACTTAATAACCTCAATGAAAACATTGGAGAAAACATCCGACTTCACCGCATTCGACGTGGTTTAACAATCAAAAAGTTATGCAAGCGAATTTATGAAAGCGAAGGATTTGAAATTAAAGTCGCTTCAATACGCAACTATGAGAAAGGACTAGAAAAGATTCCAGCTACCACACTTGTGTTAATTGCTAAGTTAACCAAAACACCACTAGAAGATTTTTATACACCCGCCAACGACGCAGTGCTGCTTGATACGCCAAATAAGCTTCACCTATTAGAGGCTTATTCACTTATTCCCAGCAGGTCTGAGCGCGAAGCTGTGTTGCATTTAGTGAGGAGGTTGGGACGTTGATAGCCAGCAATACTCATTACATAAGAGAGCCATTAGGATAGTAATTTTTTCACACACAGTTTATCATC
>CAYGTX010000073.1:0-7377 GCA_964352935.1 uncultured Rickettsiales bacterium
TTGCAGCAGCGGGGCTAGGCGTAAAAGCTATTGCTGCTCATAATGGCAATTATTTATTAGAAGCGGTGAGTTTTTTAGAGCCTAAAGACGAACGGCTGGCGAGGGTTAATGAAATGCTTGGAGAGCATGTAAGCGTAAGGTTGCTAGGTGCTTATGCTGCGCCGATGATTATTCCAGAGAAAAAAGAAAATACAAAGAGAGAAAAATAAACCATGGCTCCAACTCCAAAAACAAAAATACTAGAAATTCAGCCTTACAAAGGCGGGCTTTCAAAAGCAGGTGATGGCAAGCGCATCATTAAGCTTTCGTCTAATGAAACACCACTTGGTGCTAGCCCAAAAGCGATTGCTGCTTATAAAGCATCGGCAGATGCACTGCACCGCTATCCTGATGGAACGGCCGCCAAATTGCGTGAAGCCATTGCTTCGGTGCATGGTTTAGACGCAGAGCGTATTGTGTGTGGTGCAGGTTCGGATGAGATTATCTCGCTCCTATGTGCTGCCTATGCAGGCGAAGGGGATGAGGTGCTTTATAGCCGTCACGGTTTCTTGATGTATGCTATTTCAGCCAAAGCAGCAGGTGCAACCCCCGTGACCGCGCCAGAAACTGATTTGCGCGCCGATGTGGATGCCTTGTTGGCAGCGGTGACAGCGCGCACTAAAATCGTGTTTCTTGCGAACCCAAATAACCCAACAGGCAGCTATATCAGTAAACAAGAAGTGCTAAAATTAAGAGCAGGCTTGCGTGATGATATATTGCTCGTGCTTGATGGCGCGTATGCTGAATATGTCAATACAAGTGATTATACCAGCGGCTTTGATGTGGTGGATATGGGGCAAAATACGGTGGCTACCTTTACCTTCTCAAAAATCTATGGTTTGGCGGCACTGCGTGTAGGTTGGGCTTATTGTCCTGAAAATATCGCGGATATTTTAAACCGCGTGCGTGGACCATTTAATGTGTCTTCTGCCGCGATTGAAGCGGGAGCTGAAGCAATGCTTGATAAGGAATTTACTGCCAAAGCCAAAGCGCATAATGACGAATGGTTGCCGTGGCTCAGCAATGAGTTGGAAGCGCTGGGGCTTAAAGCCTATCCGTCACAGGGGAACTTTTTGCTAGTTGATTTTGGCTCTGAAGCGCAAGCCAATGCAGCGAATGACTTTTTGATGAATGAAGGCATTATTCCGCGCAAAGTCGCTAATTATGAGCTGCCAACTTGTTTACGTATTACGGTGGGATTAAAGGATGATAATCTCGCTGTTGTTGATGCGTTGGCAAGCTTTCTTGGTAAAGAGCGAGTGGCGTAACTATGCTTCGCCAAGCTGTCCCCAAAGCTAAGCAACTGATAGATGTCGCGGTGAATAGTATTTTTCCGCCTCGGTGCTTTTTATGTGCGGAGATGATTGGGCAAACAGGGCATGTATGCATGGATTGTTGGCAAGGTTTACGGTTTATCACCTCCCCACAATGTCATCATTGCGGGCATCCGTTTGAATATGCGATGGGCGAAGAAGCATTATGTGGTGCCTGTATTCAAGATGAACCAAGCTATGATATGGCACGTGCTGTGTTGTGTTATGACGATGCAAGCCGCAAGCTTGTGACGCGCTTCAAGTTTGGTGATATGTTACAGCCAGCAGAAACATTGGCTAAATGGATGGCGCGTGCAGGAAAAGATTGCTTTAAAGATGTGGATTATCTGGTGCCAGTGCCACTGCATCGCGTGCGGCTGTTAAAAAGAAGATACAACCAAGCGGCTCTTTTAGCGCAGGCAATCGCGCGTGAAACGCAAGTTTCTGTGCTGGTGGACGGGCTAAAGCGAAATCGTCACACCACTCCGCAAAGTGGGCTTTCACGCAGGCAACGCCAGATAAATGTAAAAGGGGCATTTCATGTGCCTTCCAAATCGTTGCAAGCCATTGCGAAAAAGCATATCCTGCTGATAGATGATGTGATGACGACAGGGGCAACCCTAGAAGCCTGCGCCAAGACGCTCAAAAAAGCTGGCGGTGCTGAAGTAAGAGTGTTGACGCTTGCACGCACATTGATGGAAAAGTAAAGTGAGTGCTTAGTGCAAGTGCTAAGAAAAAGACAATAACAAGGTTAATAAACCATGTTGAGTGCAATGAAAGAAACAAACAAACAAACAAAGTTAGTAAGCTTTGCTACTTTAGTCGGCAAAGCCGAAAGGCTCATTTGAAAATTTAGGAAAATTTTCAAGGAGTAATCAAAAAAGGAAAAAAAGATGACATTTAAAGCCGCTGCAATTCAGATGAACAGCACCAATGATATGCTGGCGAATATTCGCAATGCTTCGATGCTGATTAAAGAAGCGGCTGCTGCGGGTGCAACCTTGATTACGTTGCCAGAGAATGCCACCTTTATGGCAGCTAATATCGATGAATTGCGCGCCAATGCCTATTTGATGGAAGAGCATCCTGCGATTGATATTTTTAAAACCGTTGCTCAAACACTGAAAGTGGATATTTTAATCGGTTCGATGGCGGTGAAGTTGGCTTATTCAAAAAAGCTTGCTAATCGTAGTGTGATGATTGACAGAGAAGGCAATGTGATTGCCCATTATGATAAAATTCATATGTATGATGCTACGGTTCAAGGTGGGGAGTCTCACAAAGAATCTGCCCGTTTTGAGGCAGGAAAACAGCCAATATTGGTGCAGCTACCTGAATGTAAATTAGGACTTACCATCTGCTATGATTTACGCTTTCCCTATCTCTATCGCCATCTTGCGCGAGAGGGCGCAGAGGTGATTACTGCCCCTTCAGCCTTCACACATTTTACGGGAGGTCCACATTGGGAGGTGCTTTTGCGTGCGCGTGCGATTGAAAATAGCTGCTATATGATTGCTGCTGCGCAAACTGGCGTGCATCCTGCAAACCGAAGAACCTATGGTCATGCAATGATTGTAGATCCGTGGGGTACGGTGATTGCTGATGCAGGTGAAGACGAAGAAGGGTTTGCCATTGCGGAGATTGATACGGCAAGAGTTCACAAGATTCGCGATGAGATACCAAGTCTTAAAAATGGTGTGAGCTTGTTTTAACAGCTTTTGCTAGGATGCTGAATCTTCATTCACGGTATTGCTTGCTTTTTCTTTCTGCCATTTCATGATGAAAGGCGCTTGTGCTAGGGCAAACACCAAAATGATTGGGAAAAAGCCAAATACTTTGAAATTGACCCAAGTATCGGTGGAAAGATTGCGCCATAGCAGCTCGTTCAACACCGCCATTGCCATAAAGAAAATGCCCCAACGCATTGATAAGATACGCCATGCTTTTTGTGGCAGTTCTAATGCGTTACCAAGTAGATATTCAATCAAGCCTTTTTTAAAAAAGAGCACGCCAATCATCAGAATAGCACCCATGATAATATATAAAATAGTGGGCTTAAGTTTGATGAATAAAGGATCATCTGCCAACAAGGTGGCAATACCAAACACCGCCACTAATCCTGCTGAAACCAACGGCATTACCGCTAATTTTCGCTCTTTTAGGTAAAGCGCTAAGGTGCTTATGAGCGTTGCTACTACTAATGCGGCAGTTGCGGGCATAATGCCATATAGTTTAAATACGGCAAAAAAGACAATGAGTGGTAAAAAATCGAGGAATGCTTTCATGAGCGCAGCATAAACCACTATGCTTTATTCTCAAGCAAAAAGAAGAAAGGTGAGGAGGCAATCAAACCATGTGTTTTGCCACATATAATTTTATTAGCCACAGTGTGGGTGAACTTAACTCACATCAAAACTAATGCCTTGAGCTAGCGCTGGAGGGGTGCAGCCATAATAGGTGGTGCTGGTTTGTCGGCGCATATAGTTTTTCCACGCATCAGAGCCTGATTCGCGTCCGCCGCCGGTTTCTTTTTCACCACCAAAAGCACCGCCAATTTCAGCACCGCTTGTGCCAATATTTACGTTGGTAATGCCGCAATCGCTATATTGTTTGAAGATGGTTGCCTCGCGCAAATCGGTCGTGAAAATGGCAGATGAAAGCCCCTGTGGTACGGCATTATGCCACACAATCACATCTTCGAGCTTTTCATAAGGCATCACATATAGAATGGGTGCAAAGGTTTCTTGTTTGACGATATCGGTTTGTGCTGGCATGCGCACCAAAGCGGGCTGCACATAATGTGCTTCTTTGAAGCGTTTTTCTAAAGCGCGTTCACCAAAATACACCGTTCCACCTTGCGTTTTAGCTTCTGAAAGCGAATGCTGCATGGTGTGAAAGCTATGCTCGTCTATCAGAGGGCCAACCAACGTGGTTTTATCTAGCGGGCTACCAATTTTTTCCATCACGCCTTCATAGGCGTTGCGCAGCTTATCAAATACTTCGTCTATCATGCTGTGATGAACAAACAAGCGTCGGGTGGAGGTGCAGCGTTGCCCTGCTGTACCCACAGCGCCAAACATGATGGAAGGTAATGCAATGTTTAAATCAGCCGATGGGGTGACAATTGCGGCATTATTTCCGCCAAGCTCTAGCAGGCATTTACCAAATCTCGCTGCCACTTGAGGGGCAACAATGCCACCCATACGGCTACTGCCTGTGGCACTTACTAGTGCTACTTTTGGGTGGTTAACCAGTTGCTCTCCTGCTGCGGCTTGCCCAATAATCACTTGCGATAAATGCTCAGGCACATCGCCTTTATATTTTTTGATAGCACGCTCTAGCAAACTTTGGCATGCAAGCGCCGTGAGAGGTGTTTTTTCAGATGGTTTCCATAGCAGTGAATCACCACAAATCAATGCTAATGCAGCATTCCATGCCCACACTGCTACAGGGAAATTAAAGCTACTGATAATGCCAACAGGCCCCAAAGGATACCAGTTTTCTTCCATCACATGTTGTGGACGTTCAGAAGGGATGGTGGCACCCCCAATGGTACGTGATAATCCAACTGCAAAGTCGCAGATATCAATCATTTCCTGCACTTCACCACGACCTTCTTCAATGATTTTGCCGCATTCGATGGTGACAAGTTCTGCCAGTGTTTCTTTCGATTTACGCAATTCTTCACCCAGTAAACGCACCAATTCGCCACGTTGAGGTGCTGGCACATCGCGCCATGCTAGAAAAGCTGCGAGTGAATGATCTATTTTTTCTTCTATGGCATCGGTTGATTCTGCTGCAAGTTTAGCAATGGGCTTGCCATCAATAGGCGTGATGACTTCAATATCATTGCCTTTGAAGTTTGAAAGTTTAACACCTAAATCACTTAATAATCCGCTAATTGTTAAATGCATTGGATGCTCCTTTTGTTATCTTTATGCTTCATATGCTTCCGCGAAATTTTTCCTAAATTTCGCATGAAGCTGGCTCATGGCTGGCTCGGTTTACTAACCTCGTTCATTCTTGCTCCTTGAAAATTTTACTAAATTCGTTTGTTTATCTCACATCAAGCTGGCTCGGACTAATGTCCTATTCTTTTTATTTGTTCCCTGCTCGTTTTCCTAAACTCGCAATGAAACACAGCTTCGCTAGCTCATGGCTGGCTCGGACTAATGTCCTCGCTCCTTTAGCACTTAGCACTCCAACAGTTCTACTCAACATATAGTGGTTTGGAAAGAGTTTTTTTTGCGCAGATACTATAACAAAATATTATCAATCAAGCGTACTTTGCCCAGCCGCGCCGCACCTAAAATTCGTGCCGAAAGATACATACTGCCTTCCCACGGTGCTAGGCTTTCTGAATCTCTAATTTCAAGATAATCCACCGCATCAAATCCACCTTGTAGCAGCATCTTTTTCGCTAACGGAATCACTTCCCTTGCTGGCTCACCTTCTCTTATTTCATAGGAGATTTTCTGCAAAGTGATATAAAGTAACGCCGCAATTTTGCGTTCTGTTTCATTTAGATACACATTACGTGACGACATCGCCAAGCCACTTGCTTCGCGCTTTATTTCACCACCCACAATATTTACCTTCACATCGCGTTCTTTCACCAGTTTTTTGATGATGGTCAGCTGTTGAAAGTCTTTTTCACCAAACACGGCGACATCAGCTAAGGTTTGCTCAAATAAGCGCAGCACCACTTGCCCCACCCCATCAAAGAAATGTGGACGCGGCTTGCCTTCTAAAATTTGCCCAATCTCACCCACAGTGAAATCAGCATCAATACCATCGGGATAAATATCTTCTCGCGTTGGAAGATAGGCAATATCGACCTGCTGGGTTTCAAGCTTCTGCACATCGGCTTCGTTCGTGCGTGGATAGCTATCAAAATCCTCATGCGGTGCAAATTGTGCGGGATTCACAAAGATACTCACCACCACCACATCCGCATGTTGCTTGGCAAGCTCCACCAAAGACAAATGCCCATCATGCAATGCACCCATCGTTGGCACAAACCCAAAGGTTTTGCCTTGCGCTTTAAGCCCGGCCATATGGGATATTATATCTAGTGCATAGGTAATTGTGATGGTCATGACTGATTCTTTATAAATTTCGGCTTTTGATTATATCTGCTACCTAAATAATTAATCACTTTTTTGGAACATAAGCACGGTTAGAAAATCGTGCGAGCCATCAGCCCGCGGAGCGGCGCATCACTAAGAAGATAGAAATCCTCGCAGGATGCAAAACCAAATTTAGCATCTTTCTTTCACATAACTTCCTGGTGCGGCTTCGATGGCTTTTAGCTTTCCCTCACCCGGTTTTGGTGCAGGAACTTTCTTGCCACTTCTTGGTTCTGCCCATGATTTCCAGTCTATCCACCACGAACCGTCTTTCTCGGTCGATTTGTCAAACCAATCATTCGCATCAAGGCTGTTGTCATCATTCAACCAATAATGATATTTCGCAGCATCTGGATGATTTACCACCCCCGCCACATGCCCTGAGGCACTTAACACATAACGAATCGGTGCTTTGGTGAGGTTTTTGGTCACTTCAAAGGTCGCAATCCACGGCGCGATGTGATCTTCTTTCGTTGCAAGCGCATAAATTGGTGTGGTGATGCTGCTAATATCCAACGGCACGCCACCAAGTGTAATGCCACCTTTTTTAATAAGCGCATTATTCAGGTACATATTGCGTAAATAGAAACTATGCATCTTGGCGGGCAGCCTAGTACAATCAGCATTCCAATAGAGAATATCAAACGGGAATGGTGATTTTCCCATCAAATAATTATTCACCACAAATGACCAAATCATATCATTGGCACGCAGCATACTGAACATCGAGCCCATTTCTTGACCATCAAAATAGCCCTTATTGCGCATTTCTTTTTCGATGTTAGAGACCATAGATTCATCAATCAAATCACCCAACTGCCCCGCATGTGAGAAATCAAGCAACGTAGTGAGAAGCGTTGCTGAAGCAATGCGCTTTTGTTGTTTTTTTGCTTCTA
>CAYGTX010000074.1:0-7369 GCA_964352935.1 uncultured Rickettsiales bacterium
AGCACCATCAAATGTACCTGCAATTGTTTGCGCGCCATTTGTTGTGTTGATAGAAAGTGTAGCCGAACCAGAAGAACCATCGTTCAATGTGGTTGCAGTTGTTGTTAATTCATTTTGGAATTCAGCAGAAGCGTTTCCTGAAGCACCACCAGTAATGGTTAATGTTCCAGCACCTGTTGTTGCATCAACTGCTGCTGCAAATGTTGCTGTAGCATCAGATGTAGCACCAGCTGTAACAGCAATCGTTGTCGCTGCTGTGTTACCACCTACTGCACCTGTGAAAGTTGCTGATGAATCTTCAGCAGCATTATCACCACCAAGTACAGCAATGTTTACAGCATCCGTTGTACCTGCAAATGTTGCCGCACCAGCTTGTGAACTACTACCAATATTTAAGTTTGTAACCGCCGTACCCGCACCAATATTACCTACAGCAAATGCTACAGTATCTGGAGCTGCACCAGCTGTTGCATCTAATACATTGATAATACTTGTATCATTAGCAGTACCGTTAATGTTCGCAGGAGTAATGGTAATACCAGAACCTTGCGCTTCAAAGTTTGCTGTAATGGTGTTTGCATTTGCACCATCACCTAATGTGATTGTTGTTGCAGACACACCATTTTGGAAAGTTGCTGTTGAATCTGCATCACCTGTAGAACCAATAACGATTTCTAGTAGCGACTTATCTGCTGCTGCAAGTGTATCTTCACCCACAAGACCAGAGAAAGTTGCACCATTTGCATTATTCACAACTAACGTACCTTCACCATCAGCATCACCAACAATTTTACCAGCAACTGTTTGTGCAGCTGAACCTGAAACTGTCAACGACGCCAAGCCAGTATCATCATCAAGTGTGATGCTTGCAGCTGAGTTCGTTGCACCATTCAATGTCAACTTAGCGGTTGCTGTAGCAGCCGCAGTTACTGTTACTGCACCAGATGCTGTAAAGTTTCCACCCACGGTCACTGCAGCAGTATCGTTTGCTGTATCATCAGCAGTAATTGCCAATGTGCCAGTATTTAAGCTAGAAGAGAAAATAGCATTCAATGAATCATCTTCTGTAGAAGCGTCAACCACTACTGAGTCAATCGCATTTGCAGCAGTTGTTCCACCCACAGCTTGTGAGAATGTAGTTGAGTTGCCAACACCGTTACCTGTGTTTAACACCACAAGATTTACTGTATCAGCAGCATCCACTGCGTTAATCGCAGCATTGATAACTTGGTTTTCATCATTGGTTGTGTTGAATGTAAGTGTAATGGTTGGATCAGCAGCTGCATCACCGGCATTGATAGTAACACTTGAACCCGTTGTCACCGTTACGTTACCATCAAACACTGCACTTGTGTCGGTATGGTTAATAACTAATGTATCCGCGGCGTTACCTTTTAGAACGATATCTTCGTCCCAAGTAATAGTTGTTCCACCTGCACCTTCGGTTGCATTAATCACCAATGCTGTTGCACCAGATGATTCTGTCAATGTAATAGAGTCATTCACACCATTACCCGCACCGATTGTAGCATTACCACCTGTGTTTACGGTCACGGTTACTGTGCCTGTTTCGTTACTTTCAAGCAAACCACCAGCGGTAGCACCTGTAACACTCCCACCATTAGCCACTTCTGAAGTAGCATCTGCAGCGAATGCCGCACTACCCATTGCCGAAGCAGCAGCAGCCATAACAAATGCCGAGGCGCCTAATTGTAATTTTCTTTTTAGTTCTGGGGACATTGGGTTCTCCTGTTCCTCTATTATATTAACTTAATTTAATTAGTAAAAATTCATAAAGCATGCATTAGTAAAATACGCGCATAAATAATCTATAAGTCATCAGTACGTTATTAAAAGCCGTATTTCAAAGCAAAAAAGCAATCTTAAGTATCAAAAAGCACATTAACGTCACTACTGTGGCAAAAAGAGCACATGCAGCTATTTTTGCAACTTATAATTTACACTGACGCACCTTTCCTTTTTATATCGACTTATTAAGCTTCTTAAATGCTTTTGTAAAACCTTGCAGACTCACTTCCATTTCCAACGGCTTTTGTGCGCCACTTGCCAAGACTGAAACACGCAAGTTTTCTCCACCCTTTAGCATTTCTAATATTTCTGGTGCAAGTGGTGACTTTACTAAACAACCATTTTTTAAGCATTGCTCATAGCTAACTTTCATTGCAGCGCCATCATCCACCTTCATATGCACACCATATGGCAGATTTACACCAAGCGGCAGACCCATTGTTAACATAGGCACTTCATTATTTTCACTGGCAATAATATTGACCGTTAGTAACCGCCCCAGCTCTTCTTGTTTGCCATCTTTTTCTTGGCTAATAAAAATTTCCTGCTTCATCCAGCATAGTTTTTCAGCGGCTTCGGGCTTTGTACAACCCAGCTTCCAAACATCCTCCGCTTGAGCACCGTTAAAATTATCCACAAAATAAAAACCACCCAATATACCCACACACACAACAACTGATGCTATTATTACCTTCTTCATTATTCTTTCCTTCCTTTCCTAATTAAAATGCAACCTTAAGTACCACGATTAAACGCTTTATTTTTAATGACTATGGCATAAAATCTTCAAAATATGATTGAAAACTATAGTAGTTATCCAAAATAGAACAAGCAAAATAATCGAAAGAATTTTCTTTCTTTTTGAATGAAGTGAAAATACTTGATTTTTGTAACAGCATTGATTATTCTATGTGTTACAACTATCAAGTGGAGATATAATGGCACATGGCGGAAAGCGCACAGGCGCAGGTAGAAAATCAGGCTCAGGCAAGTGGAATGAAGCCACCAAGGTGGTGCGCATCCCCGAAAGCCGAGTGGGCGATGTACTCAGCTTTTTAGAAGAAGGGGAAGAGATGCTCATCCCTGTTTTCTCGTGCAAGGTGCAGGCGGGGTTTCCCTCCCCTGCGGATGATCATATGGAAGGCAAAATCAACCTCAATCAGCATTTAATTAGCAACCCTGCCGCCACTTATATTGTACGCGCTACGGGCAATTCGATGATTGAAGCAGGTATTTTTGAAGGCGATGAGATGATTGTAGATCGCAGCATCGCCCCTGTTCATGGCAAAATTGTTGTCGCGGTGGTAGATAACGACCTCACCGTGAAACGGCTTTACAATAAAGGTGGCAAAATCAAACTCATCGCTGAAAACAAAGATTACTCGGATATTGAAGTCAATGGCGAGCAAGCCTTAAGCATCTGGGGTGTAGTCACGCGGGTGCTGCATAAGGTTTAGGCATGCCTAAAATCTTTGCTCTTATCGACTGCAATAATTTTTATGCATCATGCGAGCGTGTATTTAACCCCGCACTCGAACATCAACCCATTGTGGTACTTTCCAATAATGATGGCTGCATTGTTGCACGTTCAAACGAAGCCAAAGCTGCTGGCATCCCTATGGGTGCACCTTATTTTCAATATAAAACGCTAATTAAAGCACGGGGCGTGCATGTTTTTTCTTCCAACTATCAGCTTTATGGCGATATGTCCCACCGCGTGATGGAAGCACTGCGCCAGCATCTGCCTGAAATTGAGATTTATTCCATTGATGAAGCTTTTGTGAGGCTGGATGGTATGGCACACACACATCATTTTGCCTATTGCCAGAAGGTGCGTGAAATCGTCAAACAATGGACGGGTATTCCTGTTTCCATTGGCATCGCCCCCAGCAAAGTGCTTGCAAAGCTTGCTAACCATGTAGCCAAAAAACGTACCACCGCAGGTGTGTATGAAATAAAAGCCGATAGCGAGAATAAAGCGCTGCTCCAAAATTTTGAAATAGAAGATCTATGGGGCGTTGGTTGGAAATGGGCACAAAAATTCCGTAATCTTGGTATTGGCAACGCCTATGATTTGCAACAGGCCGATGCACGATTTATCCGCAAAAGTTTCTCGGTGATTGGTGAACGTTTACAGCGCGAATTGAATGGTTATTCCTGCCTAGCGTTAGATGATGTGGTTAACCCACGCAAACATATTCTTTCTTCACGCTCGTTTGGCAGGCCTGTCAGCACAAAAGAAGAACTCGCCGAGGCGCTGGCAAATTATGTGGCACGAGCCTGCAACAAACTAAGAGAACAGCATTCGCGAGCAAATGCAGTGAAAGTTTTCATCAAAACTAACAGACATAAAACAAATGAACGGCAATATTTCAATAGTGCTATCGCTAGTTTTGATATGCCCACCAACCATACAGGCGAAATTATCGCTGCCGCCAAGCGCATATTAAACGTAATTTATCAAAAAGACTTAAACTATAAAAAATGTGGCGTATTGCTGCTAGATCTCGTGCCTGAATCACACCACCAACAGCATCTCTTTTCCAAAAACGACTATCGCAAGAGCAATCAAATCATGGCAGCACTTGACCATATCAACCAACGTTATGGCAAAGAAACCGCCTTTTTCGCCGCTCAAGGCATCAAGCGCGAGTGGCAAATGCGCTCAGACCTCAGATCACCGCGCTATACCACCGATTGGAATGAGTTGAGGGTAATCCATTAACCTAGAACAGATCACTATCATGCCACCAATAATTTAGCCTATAGTTTGCACAAAGAGGGCAAAGCAATCTTACCAGCTTCTAAAGGATGCTCAACTTCAAAGAGCAAGTTATCAAACTCAAACGATACTAGCTATGAATTAATAAAGAGTAGCTATGATGAGCTATGTGCAGCTAAAAGCTAAAGCGCTCGCTTCGTCACTTTTTTAGAAGAAAGCAATTCCAGCCCTTCCATCAATAAATCAATCGCGGCTTCCACTGCTAGCAATCGCACTTCGTCACGAGATCCTGCGAAGGTGAAATGTTTATCGAGAGTGATATTATTTTTGATAGAAAGCCCCATATAGACCGTGCCCACTGGCTTATCGTCGCTACCGCCTGAAGGGCCTGCGATACCCGTAATGGAAACAGCTAAATCAACTTGTGAAACGAGCAGCAGACCCTCTGCCATCGCAATCGCCGTTTCACGACTCACTGCGCCAAAATCATTCATAAAATAAGAAGGGACGGTAAGATGTTCTACCTTAGCACGATTGGAATAAGTAACCAAACCACTATCAAATACGCTTGATGCGCCCGCTATATCCGTCACAACTGCTGAAACCAGACCGCCAGTGCACGACTCAGCCGTAGCAAATTTCACCGATGCTGCCTTTGCAGCATTCACTAGACTTTCAGCTTTTTTAACCAATTCCTTTGGAAACAACACGGCCTCTCTCCTACCTAAGGCTTAAAATTATTACAGGATAAACAAATACATAGCAATAAATTGTAAGCCCCCTGCATAGATTCCTGCAAACATATCATCTAACATCACACCATGTGCGTTGTTCATCTTCTTATCTGCAAATGATACTGGCCATGGTTTTACAATATCAAAGAAACGAAAAAGTGCGAAATTTACACCCAGCACCCACCAGCGATATTCTGGGCTAAGCCCACCTCCCCATAAAAGAGGACTAATAATAGAAAGCGCCAAAATTTGCCCCGCCACCTCATCAATCACAATCACAGAAGGATCGTGGGTTCGTGTCTTTTGCATATAAATGGCAGATGCTTTAACACCCAGAACATAAATACATATCGAAAAAGCAACACCTGAAAGCGCCCCAATTAAGGGCGTAGGAAAATTAAATGCGTGAAAAAACACCATTGCAATCGGCAAGGCAACCAAACTACCAAATGTCCCCGGCGCAAAGGGGATGAAGCCCACTCCACCAGTTGAAATAATAAGAGAGACAGGATGCCAAAAAGGCATTTTTCTAGCCATAAAAATCCTTAAAAATAACGATACATACGCATAGGATCAGCACCACCAGGCGATTTAGACACAGGTTCCTCTATCCTCTGCTGCTGCAATTGCTGTGGAGTTGGCGCAGGAGGAGGCGCATTATTATAAGCGGGAATGGATGACGGCACTCTGTTTTCTTGCCCATAATATTGTGGCGCTGTTGGCATCGTTTGCATCGGCATGTCACCATTAGGATTAGGTGACATTGGTGCATTACCATAATATTGCGGTGTGGTTGGCAAATAGCGTGGAATGGGTGCCTTATACATCGGCAGATAATCTGCCTCTTTTGTACCAGAATCTTGCCCAGAAACCAGAGTATTAGCAGATGGACGCACAATAGGTAGCGGAATTCCATTGCGTCGCTGTGCCGCAATGGGCTCACCCAACCCACGTTTCTGTACTTGTTTCTGTTGTTGCGATGTTATATTGCCCGCCACATCATGTGGCTGATATCTGCCATAGGTTCTGATTTCTTCAATACGATTCGCCAATTTTTCTCTTCTAGCCGTTTCGCTATCAATCTGCGCAGCAAGATAAGAATAACCACTTGATGAAGCCAAATGCGCAGCCGTTCTGCCCGTAGCATCTTTTACCAATGTGTCAGCACCTGCTTTCATCAACATAGAAACTGCTGCTGAATTCCCAAGCTTTGCAGCCAACATCAGAGGCGTTAAGCCTTGAAAGTTGCGTGTTTCTGTATAAGCGCCATTTTTAAGCAATGTATAGCACGCTTGCGGTTGTGGCGTGGTACATGCTAAATGCAGCGCCGTATTACCATCTTTTCTGCGTAAGTCCATTTTTGCTTCCACATCAATCAGCAAATCCACCACACCATTAAAACCACGCTCAGCGGCTATCATTAAAGGTGTCATTCCTGCTTGATTTTGTTCATTAGGCAAAGAGCCAGCCTTGAGTAACATAGCAGCAATATCTGCCCTTCCGCCCGATACCGCAGCATGCAGTGGTGTACTTAAATAAACATTATGCACATTAGGGTCAGCAAACATCCCGATCATCATCGCAACAATCTGCGCATTTCCAAGCGATGCAGCATATAGCAACGGCGTATTGCCTTCCCTATCACGCACATCCACACCTTTATATTTTTCAAGCAACGAGCGAACAACAGGCACGTTTCCATTTGCAATTGTATTGAACAAAAGATGCACATGCTCTTCAATATAGGTTGCAGCTGGCAAGTGACTATTTTCGGGCGAATAATGACGCTTCGCAATGGTTCTTGGTAGATTCTGTGATTGGTAGGTTTTAAATGGTTTACGTTTAGGCGTGGGAATATTCACGCGCTTGGATTTTTCATTAGCTTGAGGTTTTTGCTCTTCTTTCTTCTCATCGGCAACATCTGTACTTTGTACTGGTTGCTCTTGAGTATTCGGCAATTCAACTTCAGGCGCGGCTTGCTGCTCTTCGACTTGCTCATCCTCACCAAAGAGACTTGAAAAAAAACCAGATCTTTTGGGTGGAGGCACTAACTCACCATTAGGAGGTGACGTGCCTGGTACACTATCACTACTCGCTTCTGTAT